>JAFWXB010000087.1 GCA_017523185.1 Lachnospiraceae bacterium
AATTAGAATAGAATTTTATATCTGCAATGCGATTTCCCCATTCAATATCATTTCTACAAATGCTGTATCTCGTTTTATCCACGGTTGATGTAAAAATGCCTGATTTTTACGCACCATTTCATGTAAGTCTACCCATTCTAAATGATACCCTTTTTCTATTTCGCTCTGAGTCATATGTGGTTCTGTTGTTTTTTCTTCAATATCACATTGATAAAACATAGTATGACATACATATTTTACCCCTTTTTGAAAAATATCCTCTCTCATTTCCAAAATTTCACCAAGTGGATATATCTTTTCTCTTTTAATAAAAAGTCCTGATTCTTCTAACACCTCACGATAAAGTGCTTCTGCATGGTCTTCCATAAATTCTATTCCACCACCAAGAATTTTATAATCCCCCATTGCCCCATGTTGTACTGCAATTTTTCCATTTTTGATAATAATTGCACGAGCAGCATATTTTTCAAAAACAGGCATATTTTCTGTGTAATTTTTTTCATCAAAAACCAGTAACATTTTCATAGATAATATTCCTTTTCTTTTATTAACCTAAAATTATAGAAATAAGACATATGATATATCATATCATATGCCTTATCATTGTTGCAACTACTGTATTTCTATTCTATTGTATTACGTTTTTATAATCCATTAGTATATTGATAAAACGATTGTTATTCTTTTCCGTTCCAACAATATGTACATAATTTACATGGAGAAATACCAATTGATTCTACCATATCATCTAATCTCTGATAACAAAGGGAAGTAAAATTCAATTCTTTGCGAATATCTTCTACCATTCCATGATAACTTTCGCTATCCGGATTTGCATAGTCTGCTAAAATCTCATTGGAAACTTTTCCTTCACGTTTTAAAATGGTTCTTCTTGTAATTAAATCCATTTCTGAAGAAGAACGTGAGAAGTTCAAATATTTACAACCAAACATAATTGGTGGACAAGCCGGACGAATGTGTACTTCCTTTGCTCCACTTTCATATAAAAATTCCGTTGTTTCTCCAAGCTGTGTACCACGCACAATTGAATCATCTATTAAAAGAAGTCTTTTATTTTGAATTAACTGTTGTACAGGAATTAATTTCATTTTTGCAATCATGCTTCTTTGAGCCTGACTTGTTGGCATAAACGAACGTGGCCATGTTGGTGTATATTTGATAAATGGTCGTGTAAATGGAATTTTCGCTTCATTGGAATATCCTACTGCATGAGCAATTCCGGAATCCGGTACACCTGCAACACAATCTAAGTCTACACTATCTTTATCTCTTTTTGCTAAAAGTCTGCCACATTGGTTACGCATCATTTCTACATTCACACCTTCATATGTAGAAGTCGGATAACCATAATACACCCAAAGGAAAGAACAAATTTTCATTTCTTTCTTTGGTGCACTTAATGTTTCCACACCTTCCGGTGTAATTTTGACAATTTCTGCCGGACCTAATTCTCTATAATCTGAATACCCCAAATTCAAATAGGCAAAACTTTCAAAAGAAGCACAATATGCTCCCTGTTTTTTACCAATAATGACCGGTGTACGTCCTAATTTGTCACGTGATGCATAAATACCATGTGAAGTTAAAATTAATACCGTTAAAGAACCCATTACACGTTCTTGTAAATATTGTAACCCTTCTACAATTGTAGCTTTTTGATTAATAATAGCTGCTGCTATTTCTGTTGGATTAATTAACCCACCACTCATTTCCAAGAAGTGTGTTTTTCCTGATTGAAAACATTCTTGTACTAATTCTTTGGCATTCGCAATTTTCCCAACGGTTGTAATTGCAAAACTTCCCAAATGAGAATTTACCAAAAGTGGCTGTGGTTCAAAATCGGAAATACAGCCAATTCCTAAATTTCCTTCTAATTCTTCTACATCTTTTTCAAATTTTGTACGGAATGGAGAATTGGAAATATTATGGATAGCTCTGTTAAAACCATATTTCTGTCCATATACTGCCATTCCACCTCGTCTTGTTCCTAAATGTGAATGATAATCCGTTCCATAAAATAATTCTAATACACAATCTTTTTTTGATGCTACTGCGAAAAATCCGCCCATAATGCCTCCTGTCGTTGTTCATGGTTGTTTTTTGTCTTTTTATTTTCATAATTTAAAACTTAAAACTTCTTGAAAGCCCTAAATTTTACCCTTACAAATAAACTTACCTTTTATAACAGTTCAATAACCCTTTATTCAGCAGATTTTAAAAATCTACGTTCCGATATAAAAATTCCCTTCTTATTATAATTTTAATCTACAAATTTTGCAACAAAAATAGAATTCTTCATTACAAAACAACAAAATCGTATTATAATAAATACAACAATTTGTGATTATATCACTATTTTTAAGGAGGGAAATTTTATGGATATAACAGATGTATCTTCTGCATTAAGTTCTTTAACAACTGCTGCCACAGGAAGTGTAGCTCAACAAGTTAGTATCGAAATGCTCGACCAAACAATGGAATTAACAGAAAGCATGAATACGCAATTAGTTCAATTAATGGAACAGTCTGTCAATCCACATATTGGTGGGAATTTGAATCTTTTTATCTAAAATAAAATAACTTTGATAAGTATAATTTTTTCATAAAAATATTTGTAATCATTCTATTGCATGAAAAAATATCTGTTTTTCTTATTTTTATCAAACTTAAGTCTATTTAGATATCATTAAGTAAGAGGCACATTGTGCAATAAGTGCCTCTTATATTCTCATCTTTAAACATTATTTCTGTAAGAAAACAAAATATAACTTTTTCTGCCCCAAATTTTAGTTCGCTTTAAAATTATAAATCGGTTTCATAATATCTAAAATATCTACGGATTCCCTAATTACATCTATAATGTCCTCTAAAGATTTATATGCCATTGGTGCTTCATCTAATGTCGCTTCATTTACAGAAGTAGTGTAAATACCTTCCATAGCTTTTTTATAGTCTTCTAAATTGATATTTTCTTTTGCTTTTCCTCTTGACATAATGCGACCTGCTCCATGTGGTGCTGAATAATTCCATTCCGGATTGCCCTTTCCAACAGCTAATACGCTACCATCTTTCATATTGATAGGAATTAACACTTTTTCTCCTGCGTGAGCTGCAATCGCTCCTTTTCGTAAAATCATTTCTTTTGTATCAATATAATTGTGTATCGTGTGAAATCCGTCTGTTCCTGTTATGCCTGTACGAACCAATAACACTTCTGCAATTTTTTCGCGATTTCGTCTTGCAAATGCCTGACAGATTTCGACATCATGCATATAATCTTCAAAATATGTTCCGTATAAATAACATAAATCTTCCGGCATGGTTGTTTCGCGTTTTACCCATGCAATCTGTTTTAAAGCTGCTTGAATTTCTTTTCTTCTTCCTTGTTCTTTGTAAGTGCGAATAATTTCATCTCTTTCCTGAAAATACGTTTCTTTGCCTTTATTTAAGTCGATTGCCAACTGCTGATAAATTTCTGCTACCTGTTTTCCAAGATTTCGACTTCCTGTGTGAATAACAAGATAATTTGTTCCATCACTTGCTTTATCAACTTCGATAAAATGATTTCCACCACCTAATGTACCTAAACTACGCATCAATCGTTTTGTATCTTTTAAACTTCTGTAACAACAAAGCGCTTCTAAATCAAAGCGTTCCTGCCTGCCTTCCCAAACATTCTTTCCGGATGGAATAAAATGAGCAGCTTCATCTAATTTAACAAAATCAATTTCGTCTTTTCCAAGACATACCGTATACATACCACAACCAATATCTACGCCTACAATATTTGGTACGACTTTATCCATAACTGTCATTGTAGTTCCTATGGTACAACCTTTTCCTGCATGAACATCAGGCATAATGCGAATTTTGCTGTTTTCTGTAAATTCATAATCACACATTCTGCGAATCTGCTCAATTGCTTCTTCCTCAATGACTTTCGTATAACATATCGCAGTATTTACTTTTCCTTTAATTTCTAACATAGTTTTACCCCTTTCTGATTGATGATATAACAAAAAACGCCTATCTTGTATTAACGTACACAAGATAAGCGTTTGGATTTTTATATTATAAAATTCCTTTCAGATGTTTGGATAAAATTGATAATAACAAAAAAATCAATTATTGTTATATTTTTTTATCAGCTCTGCAATCTTTCATGTTTTTTTCGCTCTCTTACATATGTGTACGTCAAAATAAAGCCCTGCTTACGTTCCAGCGCTTCACTACTACATTCATATAGAGAATCTAACATGAAAATTGTATTCATCTGCGTATTTCCTTTCTGTTTTATTTCATAATAAAAATGTCTTTCTATTTTTTACTATACACACGTTTTATAGAAAAATCAAGTAAAAAAAGTGGCTTTTTTCTCACTTATTTTACCTAAGCGAAAAAATTTAAGCCACTTTATCACAATACAACATTTCCTTTTATAACTTTACTCCACTTTTATCTCTACCACATTTGAAACACTTCGTTTACTATCTTTATCTCCAAAAACAATTAAACGCAATTCATTTTCTTCATAAAATAAATACACTTTTTCTTCTTGATGAATTTCTTCTGCAGTTACTTCTACTTGATAAGAATCATCTGCTAATATGATTGCTTTAGAAAAATCAGATATATTTTGCTGGAAAAATAATTCTTTTAATAAAATGCCTTGACCTTCTACCTGTTTTTCCTCTCCTTTTCCATTTACGCGTGTTCCTGTGACTTGTTTATAGCTTAATTGCGTAATATCAACAAGATATGTTTCTTCTTTTGTTTCTATTTGTAATGTATTTTCCGGAATATCTTCACGCATTTGAAAATGCCTTACTCCAAAAATAATTGCAAGTACAACGATTATACTTAAAAAAATAAATATTTTATTTGACTTCATGACTTTCTCTCCTTGTTTTACATATCATTTTCTTTATGTAAATACTTATATTAAAATTTTTTATAAATATATACAATTTATCCTTTTTTTCGCAAATGTTTTCTATGTTATAATAAAATAAATAACTATTTTTATTTGAAGTGGAGGACTTTTCTATATAACAAATATTTTCTCTGAAAGAAGATTGCAGACTGCTTTCAAAATAAACCAAATACATTTTATAAATTGGAAAAAGGGAAAAGATGACGTTATTTGGTTTTCTAATACCTGCATACAAGACGAAGTCGCTCCACTATCAAATCTCCTAAAAATCCATATAGTATACCACTAATGGCTGATACACATATATATAATCCCAATACAGGACCTCTCAAATGAAAAACTATCAAATTTGCTGTTACTGATGCCATAACAGCTGA
>JAFWXB010000088.1 GCA_017523185.1 Lachnospiraceae bacterium
ACTTAAACTGGATGCAGAAAAAAATGACAGAGGTTACCAATTTAGAAAATCAAACAGGTACTTTAGCAGATGCACTCTGCGGTGCAGATATTTTTGTAGGTGTATCGGCTCCAAATATCGTTACTTCTGAAATGGCAGCTTCCATGAATCAGGATGCAATTCTTTTTGCTATGGCAAATCCAGTGCCGGAAATTATGCCGGATGCCGCAAAAGCAGCAGGGGTGCGTATTGTTGGTACAGGAAGAAGTGATTTTCCAAATCAGATTAACAATGTAATCGCATTTCCTGGTATTTTTAAAGGTGCATTAGAAGGGCGTGCTTCTCAAATTACAGAAGAAATGAAACTTGCTGCTGCAAAAGCACTTGCAAATCTCGTAAGTGATGAAGAATTAAATGAAGATTTTATTATGCCGGAAGCCTTTGACCCACGTGTTGCAGAAGTTGTCAGCCAAGCTGTAAAGGCACATATTAAATAGTTATGCAAAACTTTCTATTTGACAAACAAACTCGCTACTATTCTTTTAATGAATATTGCAAACAAACTTTTGGGCAAAAAGTATATCGTCTTTCTTTAAATGGTGGTATGAGTTGCCCAAATCGTGATGGAACGCTTGGAACAGGTGGTTGCACATTCTGTAGTGAAGGTGGTTCAGGTGACTTTGCTACAGATTACAATATTTCCATAAAAACACAGATTGCACAAGCCAAAGAACGTACCCAAGCCAAAACTTCTTGTAATGCGTTTATTGCGTATTTTCAAGCCTATACAAATACTTATGCTCCAATAACTCATTTGCAACGCATTTTTACAGAATCGATACAACAACCCGAAATTGTAGCATTGTCAATTGGTACAAGAAGTGATTGTTTATCAGATGAAGTGCTTGATTTATTGGAAAAACTTTCACAAATCAAACCTGTATGGGTAGAATTGGGATTACAAACAATACACAATCAAACACTACAACACTTGAATACACATACAACTGTTGGACAATTTGATTCTGCTGTTTTTGCACTTTCCAAAAGAAAAATTCCTGTTATTGCTCATGTTATACTTGGATTGCCTTATGAAACAAAAGAAATGATGCTTGAAACAGTACAACACATTTCTACACTTCCGATTTTAGGTGTGAAACTTCAACTTTTACACATTTTAAAATATACACAATTAGCCTTAGAATACGAACAACAACCTTTTCCTCTATTTGAATTAGAGGAGTATTGCGATTTTATTGTGGATTGTTTGGAATACCTGCCACCAAATATGGTTGTGCATCGTCTTACAGGTGACGGACCTAGAAATTTACTGATTGCTCCACTATGGAGTACTGACAAAAAACGAGTATTAAATACGATTCGAAAAAAATTAAAAGAACGTAATACGTTTCAAGGGAAAAATTTTTCTTTTTCAGAACATTGCACAATTTTGTCCACAGTATAAAGACAGATTTATGATTCTAACAATAAATGTCTTTGTGTAACGAACAAATGCAACAGATTTTTGTGCAATTTCTAGTATTTTAGCCATAATACATTAGGATAAATATTCTAAATTTCTTCAAAAAGATGTGGATTTTTATATTTTTTATGATAAACTAGAAATATCATAAAAAGAAAGAAGGTATTTCATGGCCGAACCATTTACCATTTACAAACTTACTATTTTGTACATGCTCGATAAAGCTGGATTTCCGTTGACAAATACGCAGATTTCCAACTTTTTTTTTAGAGCAGGAATATACCGATTATTTTCGTGTACAGGAGGTGATTGGTAATCTCGTAGATGCAAGTTTGATATTGGCAGAATCCACACATTCCAATACACAGTACACACTTACTGCTGCTGGAAAAGAAACTTTGGAGTTTTTTACAGATAAAATTACTCCTGCAATTACGCAAGATATTATTCGTTTTTTTGAACAAAATAAATTAGAATTAAGACAAGAAAATTCAATTCTTGCAGATTATTACAAAACCACAAATCAACAATATGCTGTACGCTGTCAAGTACGTTCGGATAATAATCAGGTGATTGATTTAACGATTACTGTTAAAACAAAAGAACAAGCTGAAGCAATTTGTAATAACTGGAAAAAGCGAAACGAAGATGTTTATGCATATTTAATGGAACAGCTTTTAGTTTAATGGTAATATATAAATGGGACTGTCGGAAAATTAGAATGAGTATACAAATATAGTATCTTTGAAAAAAATATGATACTAAAACCTGTATTATTTTTCATTTTTCAACAGCCCCATTTTTTATCTATTTTTTTATACTATATCCAAATTTTCCTATCTTTTCTCCCATTGCAAAATATTCCCCATGAGAATACATAACAAGTCCAAGTTCATTGATTAAAAATTTTCCTGTTTCATTCATATGTGTATCTTCCACAGTTACACTTACTACTTCTGCTAAAAACATAGTATGACAACCAAGTTCTTTTTTTTCTACAACTTTACAAGCAATATTTACAGGACTTTCTTTGATTGCAGGAACACTACAATGTTCTACTTGAAATGGAGTCAAGTTTGTTTTCTCCCATTTATTGACATCTCGTCCACTTACAACTCCACAATAGTCACACGCTTTTACCAAATCTTCTGTTGTTAAATTAATCACAAACTCACCCATTTCTTCTATCATAACATAAGAATATCGTTCCGGTCTGACAGAAATAGATACCATAGGTGGATTTGTGCAAACAGTTCCTGCCCACGCAATCGTTATAATATTTGAATTGCCTTTTTTATCTGCAACAGTTACCATAACTGCCGGAACAGGATTTAACATATTTCCCGGTTTCCATGTTTGTTTTGCCATAATTTTCTCCTTTTTCTTATTTTTCTAATACTTTATTCTTTACATTTGTTATTTACAATATAAGAGTGGAATTTTATTCTTTTCAAAATATATTCCACTCTTAAACTAATATTATTTTATTTCTTAACTATAAATATATGAAAAACTTTTTGTTTTCTTATACTTTCAAGATTTATTTGGAATGAAAAGTTCTGTATAGTTTCTTATCACTTCCTGTAACATCTTTGCATGCCCTTCTTCTAATTCCGTTAATGGCATACGAAGTGTACTTTTCTCAAATCCTAAGATTTCCAATGCTTTTTTGACAGGGATTGGATTTACTTCACAAAATAGTGTATGAATTAAATCTAAATAATGTAATTGTAATTTTGTTGCGTATTTCGTATTCCCATGTAAATATTCCATTACGATATCATGTGTTTGTTTTGGTGCAATATTCGCTAAAACAGAAATTACCCCTACTCCACCTAATGACAAAATCGGCACAATTTGGTCATCATTTCCAGAATACACATCAAGCAAACCTTCTGTTTTTTGTATCAAATCTGCTACTTGTGTAATATTGCCACTTGCTTCTTTCATGCCTACAATATTAGAACAATCTTTTGCAAGACGCATTGCTGTTTCCGGCAATATATTTACGCCTGTACGAGATGGCACATTATATAGAATGATTGGCAATGCTACTTCATCTGCTACTTGTTTATAATGAGCATAAAGACCATTTTGCGTTGCTTTATTATAATAAGGTGTCACAATCAAAAGACCATCTGCTCCTATTTTTTGAGTCTCTTTTGAAAAATCAATCACCGTTTGCGTGTTATTACACCCTGTTCCTGCAATGACAGGCACTCGTTTTTTTGCACGTTCTATAACAAAAGAAATAACAGAATATCGTTCTTCCATTGTCATTGTTGCAGGTTCTCCTGTTGTACCACATACAATAATTGCATCTATCCCATTGTTTATCTGAAATTCTACTAATTTCTCCAATTCTTCGTAATTTACATTTTTATCCTGATGAAATGGAGTGACAAGTGCTACTCCTGCACCTTTAAACAATGTCATACGGATACCTCTTATATATTTTTATTGTGAAATACATATTTAATGAAAGTCTAATCATTTTTGATAAACTCATCACTTATAAAGGTGCGAATCTCGACTGACAAGATAAAACTTACATTATTTATATTCTTTCACTATGTATTCTAACAATTACTAAATAACATATATACAAAAATAATCACAACATTAGAACAACACAAAATCAATCCATTAGTATAGAAAGTTTATCATGCAAACATCTTTATAAACTTACACAATTTCAGGATTTTCTTTTATAATGTCTGCAATCAGTTCTCTTTCATCCATATGATATTTAATACCTTTGATTTCCTGATAGTCTTCATGACCTTTTCCTGCAAGCACAATAATATCTCCTTCTTGTGCATGACGCATACAATATGCAATAGCTTCTTTTCTATCCGGTACGGTTACATACGCACCATTTGCTTTTTTTACACCAATTAAAATATCTTCTATAATATCCATTGGTTCTTCATCTCTTGGATTATCAGATGTTACAACCGTTACATCTGCAAGTCGTGAAGATACTTCTCCCATTTCATAACGTCTTGCTTTTGCACGATTTCCTCCACATCCAAACATACAAACAAGTCGATTTGGCTCATATGCTTTTAATGTGGTAAGTAAACTTTCTAAAGAC
>JAFWXB010000089.1 GCA_017523185.1 Lachnospiraceae bacterium
AATTTAATATAAGAAATAAATAAAAGTGCTATGTTTTCATGTTTGTATAAGAAAGTATAACTTTAAAAACTGATAAAAGATAAGAAAATAGATGAAATAAGGTCACTTTTGAATATTTTAAGATTGCAAACACATAAAGCGTGTAGCAATCATGGTATGGTGATTTATGAAAGGAGAGAATGGCAATGTTTGAGAAAGTTGTAGAGATTATTTGTAATTATGTAGAAGTAGAAGCATCTGATGTAACTAGAGATTCCCGTTTTATTGAAGACCTTGGTTTTACTTCTTTTGATTTTATGAGTATGCTTGGGGAATTTGAAGATGAATTTGACATTGAAATTGACCAACAGGAAGCTGCTAATATTCGTACCGTAGGTGAAGCAGTAGATTATATGGAAGAATTAGCAGAATAAGAAAGCGAGGTCAAAAGAATATGTTATGTAGTACCATTCGTGATATTATTGTGCAGTCAGCAAAAACATATGGTGATTTAGATGCCATTCGTTATAAAAAAAGTAAAAAAGAAATTGAAGTAAAATCGTATAATGATTTAAAAGCAGATAGTGAAACCTTTTCAAATGTATTAAAAGCATTTGGAGAACAGGGCAATCATATTGCACTTACTGGTATGACTTCTTATGCATGGATTGTTACATATTTTGGTATTGTAAATAGTGGTAGTGTAGCAGTTCCATTAGATGTGTCACTTCCGATTGATGATATGTGTGAACTTGTAAATCGTTCGGATTCTACAATTTTTGTCGTAGATGAAGTACGTGCAGATGTATTAGCAGTTGTAAAAGAACGTTGTCCAAAAGTAAAATATGTGATTTCCATGCAACAAAAGGAACACACAGAAGAACGTTTTTCGTTTTGGAAGTTAATGGAAGAACATAAAGGCACTTTTGATTATCAGCCGGAACCTGACCAATTAACAACCATTATGTTTACTTCCGGTACAACAGGAAAGAGCAAAGGTGTTATGTTGACACACCGAAATTTAGCAGAAAATGCTACTTGTTTGGATATGAAATTTCCAGAACGTAGTGTTATGTTGACAGTTCTTCCAATTCATCATGCATATTGCTTAACCATGGATATTTTAAAAGGTCTTTCTTGTGGAAGTGTTATTTGTATCAATGATTCTTTGATTCGTATGGTAAAAAATATTAAGTTATTTGAACCAAATATGATTTTAATGGTTCCACTTATGATTGAAACAATGGCAAAGAAATTGGAAGATGCAGCAGGATTACCACCGGAAGTTGTGAAAAAAGAAGTGTTTGGCGAACAATTCCGTACGATTTGTAGTGGTGGAGCATATATGCCACCTGCAATGATTGATTTGTTTGCAAAATATGGTATTGAAATTTTACAAGGATATGGAATGACAGAATGTGCTCCTGTTATTAGTACAACGGTAAGCTGGAATGTAAGAAAGGGCTCTGTAGGACAGTTAATTCCAAATTGTGAAGCAAAAGTGGTAGATGAAGAACTTTGGGTACGTGGCAGTAGCGTAATGCAGGGATATTATCAGATGCCGGAAGAAACAGCAGAAACACTTGTAGATGGTTGGCTTCGTACAGGTGATTTAGGATATGTAGATGAAGATGGGTTTGTATATTTAACAGGTAGAAAGAAAAATCTCATCATTACAAAGAATGGGGAGAATGTTTCACCGGAAGAACTCGAAAATAAAATTGGAGAACATCGTTTGGTTCAAGAAATCTTAGTGCGTGAAAGTGAAGGATTAATTGAAGCAGAAATTTTCCCAGATTTTGAATATGCAGAAAAGAAAGAAATTACCGATATTCAAGCAGTCTTACAACAAGTAATTGATGACTATAATAACGGTGTACCGGCATATAAGAGAGTATATCGTTTGAAAGTACGTGATACCGAATTTGCAAAAACACCATCTAAAAAGATTAAGCGTTATTAGAATATATTTAATAGAGTGTTTTAATAAAATATAGTGGAAAGGGTTCTCGCAGGAGAATCCTTTTTTGATGTTGATAATTAAAATTTTTTATAAGAAAAACAATAATAACTACCTATTTTTTATATTTGTGGAACTTGTATAAAAATAAGTTTTTCAAAGAAATTGTATATTTGAGTATAAGAAAATATTAGAAAATTAATTTTAAATATTTATAGGTAGAATATATTGAAATACTATTGAAATGGTATATATCATGGTATATACTATATAAAAGTATAACTAAAGTAAGGTTTTAATGAAATAGTAAAATATAAAAAATAAATTATGAGAAAAGGAGATAAAATTATGACAACAGCAAAAGTATTTGAAAATGGAAGAAGTCAAGCTGTAAGACTTCCAAAAGAATGTCGTTTTTCGGAAGATGAAGTATTTGTAAATAAAATTGGAGAAATTGTAATTCTAATACCAAAATCTTTAAAATGGAATGGGTTTTTAAATGGATTGCATATGTTTTCAGATGATTATATGGCAGATGGTCGTGAAGAACAAATAGAGCAGGAGAGAGAATTGTTATAAGATATATACAAATAGAGCAGGAGAAAGAATCTTTATGAGATATATGTTAGATACAAATATTTGCATATTTTTGATTAAACATAAACCGGAAAGTGTAATTAAAAAATTTATGCAATATGAACCAAATGAAATATGTATTTCTTCTATTACTTATGCAGAATTAGTACATGGCGTAGAAAAAAGTCAAGCAAAAGAAAAAAATAGACTAGCATTGACATTGTTTTTATCAGAAATAGAAATTATTGCATTTGATGATTTAGCAGCACAAATTTATGGGGAAATAAAAGCTGATTTACAAAGAAAAGGAACACCAATTGGACCACTAGATACATTAATAGCTGCACATGCAAAATCATTAAATTATATATTAGTTACTAATAATACCAGAGAATTTGCAAGAGTGGAAGGACTAAGGTTAGAAGATTGGGTTGCGTGTTAAAAGATAAGAAAAATGTAAAAAATACAATATATTTTTAGTGAAAAATTATGAAGTATATTGATGAATGTTGAAAATTATGTTAGAATAAATTAATATTAAAGTCTACAAGAGATTGGGAGTTTTATTAGCTAGTATTTAAGTATAAAATGTTTATAGAATGGAGAAGGATATGGACGAAAGACAAGAACATACAAAGAAGCGAGATATTATACAAGGGTATCAGGCTATGGAATCGTTGCCACAACAATTATTAGGAGTCTTACATAGTTATTCGCAGAAAGTTCAGAAAGAACATCAACGTCATAACAAAAAAATAAGTGAAATTGAGCAGGAATTTACAAACAAAAAGAATGCAATTGCATCTCAAAAGAAAAATGCATATGCAGAAGCATCTGCTGCACAACAAACAATTTTAGCACAACTGCAAGAATTGCAAAAATCAGCAAAAATAGCAAATGAACAATATGCAAAAGCTTTAAATACTTTACCGAAGTCAAAGGGGAGTGCAACACCTGCGATTGGAACCGGATTATCGCAAGTGCTTCAGTTAATACAGAAAAAGAAAGTCTCTAGCATGGATGCTTTTGATACTGCATATACAAGAATTACAGAACAGGAAAAGAGAATATATGCAGAAAAAACACAAAATGCAGATAGAATACACGATACACAGCTTGCAAATGCAACAGAATTATACAATAAAAATTTAAAGATAGCAAATCAAGCAAATCAAGAAAATAAGAATACGATTGTAAAATTTATAAAACAATCGATAGAAAGTTTAAATATAGAATATTTACGAAATGTATATGAAATGTTACAGACCAATATTCCATCTGCAATGAATTTTGCATCACCACAAAAAATGCCGATTGCAATAGAAATGGGATATTTAAGTTTTGATTTTGAGGAATGTAAGCAAATACCGTATGTAGAACCACTTTTAGAATCAATGCGTGAACATTTGGCATTTGCACTTCGAAATGTGAATGGAAAAACTACATTACAGTTGCCATATGGACGTGTATTAGAAGATGCGAACTTTAATAAATTGATTATCTATGATGAAAAAAGCAGAATACAGGCATTAGAATATATAAGAGCATTAGAAATGCGATTGTTTATGAGTATTCCATGTGGAAAACTTAGAGTGACTATGGTTGACCCCGTAGATTCAGGCAGTAATTTTTCTATGTTTTCTTGTCTTGGCGATGATGATGAGCGAATTATTTCTACAAAGATATGGAGTGACTCGGAACGTATTAAAGACCAATTAAAACTGTTAATCGGTCAAATAGAACATGTCCATCAAGATTGTTTAAGAGATGAATATGAAAATATCATTGTATATAATGAATTTGTGGGGAAAAATGCAGAACCGTTACAAGTATTATTTATTGCTGATTTCCCACGCCATTTTGACCAAGAAGCATATGAAATGCTTGAAAAAATTGTAAGTAGTGGTCCAAAATGTGGTATTTATACATTTATTGTAGGAGCAGAACAAGATATTGAAAATTCCAAGCTTGATTTGTCCGGAATCGTGCAAGTTATGGAAAAAATGGTATATAAAAATGGAATATTGAAATATATGTTTGGCAAGGTAACTCATACTGTAAATCCAATTGTATTACCGGAGAAACAGGAAAGAGCAGATATTTTTGAGGTGTTAAAGAATGGAATTAAAACTTCAGATAGAATTATCATTAAGTTTGATGAAGTTTCAGAAAACTTGACACAACATCCGGAGCGTTGGTTTCAATTTTCGGATGAAAACGGTTTGGATATACCGATTGGCTTGGAAGGTGCATTAAGAACGGTTCAATTACATTTAGGTGGAGAATTGATTACACAACATCATGCATTGATATCGGGTACCATTGGTGCAGGTAAGTCTACATTGTTACATACAATTATTATGAGTATTCTATTGCGATATTCACCGGAAGATGTACAAATCTATTTGCTTGACTTTAAGCGAGGCGTAGAATTTAAAATATATGCAGATAGTAAATTACCAAACTTTAGAGTAATTTCTTTGGAAACAGAACCGGAATTTGGTCTTTCCGTATTAAGGCATCTTGAAGAAGAACAAGCATTAAGAGCACAAGAGTTCCATGATAAAGATTGTGATAATATTGAGCGATATAACGAATTGATAGAAAAAAATACAGATGAAGATACATATAAGTTATCAAGAATTGTTTTGATTATTGATGAATTTCATGAGATGTTTTCAGATAGAGAATCAAAGGTTTCAAAAGAATGTGAAATGTTATTAGAACAAATTATAAGACAAGGTCGAGCATTAGGGATTCATGTCATTTTGGCATCGCAGACATTACCGGATAATATTGCTCCAATTTATGGGCAAATTATGAATCGTATTGCATTGCAATCTACGGCTACTTCTGCACAATATATTTTAGATAGTGATAATGAAGCTATAAATACATTAATAGATGTAGATGCAGGAAAAGGTATTTTCAATGATGGCGGTGGAAATAGAGATGCAAATCATCCGTTTAGAGTAGCGTATTTTGAAGATAATGAACAAAGAGAATTGTTGGAAAAGATAAGAATCAGACAAAATCAATCCTTACATTATTTTGCAGCAGAAAAACCTCGTTTATTGTTATCTACAATTCAAGATGATAATGAAAACCCATTGAATCAGTTTGTAAAAACAGGTGTATTACCAAGTCGATTAGAGTTCGGTTGTCCACTTTATCTTGGTGAAGAAATTGCTATGGTGAATGAATTTTCCGTTCGTTTAACTTCCAGAAAAGCACAAAATGTATTGATTTTAGGAAGTGATTATAAGAGAGCAAATCTGCTATATGGATTTAGTGCTATGAGTATTTTATTTAATGCTTACAGACAATCCGGAAAGAATCAATTACCGAAAGAACCGATTATTACATATTTTGATTTTGGAAAAAATACGAGTCAAATCAGTCGTTTGTCAAAAAATAATATAGATATTATGAATGAATTGAGTGCACGTTTTCCTTATGCAATTCGTGTATTTGGAAAAGATTCGTTATTAGATGGTATTGATATTCTCCAAAAAGAATGTAATGCAGGATTACAAACAAGACATTATGTTATTTTTGCAGGATTAAATCGTGCAAGAAGATTATTAGATAACGATAGTGCCTATAGGATGTCACCAAAGCAGATGTTTTCAAATTTAGTAAAACATGGACCGGAAGCAGGTTATAATTTTATTATTTGGGCAAATGAACCAAGTAGTTTTTGCGATTTTTATGCTGATTTAATTCCGGAATTTGATTACCGACTTGTTTATAATTTAACAGAAGAAGAATATAAGCAGGTAATTAAAAGCAGTACAATGAATACAGATTATGGAAATAACAATATCATTTCTTATAATCCTGATGAAGATAACAAAAAAGTTCGTATTTACAGTATGCCATTACAGAGTTGGTTTATGCAGTTTATGAATCGTTTAGAAGGAACAGATGACGAAATTTGGGAAACAGGCGAATTTGAAGATGATTTTTAATAAATAAAAGAGAGGTGGTTCATACGATGCTAAATGTAAATTCAGAATTAAATGCAATGAAAAATTATATTGCAGATATCAATCATTGTACTTCTAAAGTACAGGAAGTTGGCAATACAGCAGTAACTTATAGAGTAAATGTTAAAATTAATATTATGACGATACTTACTACTATTTTTTGTTTGGTATGTGTAGTATTTATGCAATTTAATTTATCTAATGTATTTGTATCAGTAGAGCTATTTTTAAAAACTATGGGAGTAGTAGCGATTCCTTTTTTTGTAGTAGGTATTATATTAGGATTGATGAAAAAAAATGAGAACAGTAATCAAATAGAAAAGAGTTTTAAGTTAAATTTGATTATTTTAATCGCTTCTTTTTTGTGGTGTGTGTGTGTATATTATAGTTATATGACTTATATTCTTATTGGTTTGATATTGATAAATTGGCTATATACAATTGTACTTAATTTTAAGTTGAAAAATCAAATATGGAAAATATCAAATAATTTATAAAATAAAAACAGCTATAGATGTAATATGAGAAATGCAAACAATATCGTAGTTTATATTCTCAAAAAAGTAATAAATATGGATTTCTTAATGTTTAAATATCCAGAGAAAATGCTTTTACATCTGTAGCTGTTTTGCAATATAGGACAATAGGTGATTATGTTAAAAATAGCAAGAGAATTTTTAGAACAGAGTGATTTGGAACAATTGCATTTGCAATTTGACGAAAGCAAAGAAGATTGGGTGGAACAAAATGAAATAGAATTGCCTATGTTTGATAGTTGTAAAAAGGAAGACCTTTGGACAGAAGCGATTGAAGCAGTATCAACACAAAATGTTGCCAAGATGCGAAATGTATATACAAAGATAATGCATTCTGATATGTCTTTGGAAGGAAAAGCATGGTGGGAATCTATCTTGACAATTGGTATGAATCCTCC
>JAFWXB010000090.1 GCA_017523185.1 Lachnospiraceae bacterium
CCTTTTTTACTTTGTGTAAGTGCATAAACAACAGGGTCTTGTCCAACTGGTAATTCGTCTAAATACAGACTATATGACATGGTTTCATCAAAATAGTTCGCCAATTTTCTTGCAACTTCCTGTCGATATATATTTGAAAGGTTATCTTGTAAGGCTTGCTGATTCACATAAGAAAGTGCAGAAACTGCATAAAATACATCATCAGTCCATGCACTATCAAAGTTATAATTATAATAGGGTGTATACCAGTCTCCTAATTCACTTTCAAAATCATTTATAATTCCAGAAAGTGCTTGTACTTCTTCCGGTGTTTCCAAATAAGTAGAAACAAATTTCTGATACCATTCTTTTTGTTCTAAATTCGGTAAATGACTTATATAGTCATTTTCAATAACTACATTTGTTGGAATATCTCCATTTTCAATCCCTGTTACTTTTGTAGAAGTATCCCAAACAGATTTTTCTATTTTATAATCTTCTGAAAAATGATATGTTTCATCTAATGTTTCTGTATCAAAATAATAAGGTACATATGCTGTATTTCCCAAACTGTTTTTATAATGAATCACATATTCATTTTTTTCATCTTGTTTTATATTTGTATTGTTATATGCATTTACTAATTCTTCTTGGTGTAAATTTCGATAGTCTATTGGCATTTGTGATATAATTTTCGCTATTTCTTTTTCTGAATATCCTGCTGTTTTGCAAGCATTTTGAAAGGTATGTTTATCACATTTCCATACACCATCTTCATAATCTGTTCCATAAAATTCTTTTAAATACAGATTACTAAGAGGTTTATTTGTAGCTTCTATATTTAATACAACTTCTCCGGTATATTGTGGAGTATGATTATCCAGACGTTGTTTATCTGATAATAAATCAAAACTACTACGGATATTTTTCCAAATGGTAGCTAAATTCAAATTTTCTTGCCAAGTTAAAATAGATTGCTTTTGTGTTATTAATGTTTCCTTAGATATTGTTGGTTTTAAGAAAAGCGAACTACCTGCAAAAACTAAAATTAACACGATTGGCAAACTAAGACGGCAAAATAATTTCCAAAATATTATTTTTTCCCTATCTTTTTTTCTAACTTCTCCAAAAGTTGTATGTTTATGTTCCAAAGTAAGTAACAACCATGCTCCTAAAAATATATAAAAAACAGCATTTCCTTTTGGCGAATATCCTACAAAAAGTTGCAATAACAAAGGGACTAATGGAAATACAATCAAAAGAATACGTTTTTCGATACAATAAGAAAGTACCCAAAGCAAATACCATAAAACACTTGCAAGCAATATAATTACATATGGCATATAGTCTTCCACGCCACCTGTAATTACATAATTTGTTTTATAATATACATTGATACTTTTCACATACACATTTGCTAAAGCTAAAAATCCTTCTGCCAGTTCTGTTGCATATTTCATCGCATACCATAAAAACGCTCCCATATTGACAAGAGGAAATACAATTTCACCCATAATTCGTATTCTTTTCCATTTTATAAAAATCACTTCATAAAATAGCCATAAAACAAATTGCCATATTATAATCCAAAGAAACGTTTCTTGGTTTGGTAATACATCATATAACGCTATGGTATAATATTCGTTTATTATCTCTATAAAAGAAACCCAACAAAGTCCAATTGCTATCCCAAAAAAGACTGTATCTAAAATAAAATCCATCGTAAATATATTATTTTTTTTCTTATAATAAAAGTTCCAATTCTTTACATTCATCTTCTAATTTCTTTGCATTTATGCTTGTCCAATATTCTCCATCTTTATAAAGTTTCAAATCTCCCTTAATACATAAGGTATGAAGATAATATTCATTTTTATATTTTTGTTGATATTCCTGTACAATATCTTTTTGTACATATGGATTTACATCTTCTAAATAATAATTTAAAAACAAATAAAAACTTTCTTCATCATCTACACGTATTCGAATAATATCTTCTTTTTGTTTACTATACCATGCTACAAAATGTGGACATTTACTATCCATAAGACAAAAAGAAACACTCGCTGTAAGTTCCAAAAATTCATTGATATAATTTTCTTTCTTTTTTTCCCAACGAAAATCCGGAAACAGAACCACAGCACACGCTTTTGGCAAACTATTTTCTTTTACCATTAAATCATCCATTTTCGCACTTAATTTCCAATGTATACTTTGTATTTTATCTTTTTCACGATATGGACGAACTTCAAATACTTCTGATGGGTCATATCCAATGCGAATATCATCATATACATCTGCATCTCCAAGAAAATTTCGTGTATTTTCCGTTAATTTTACATGAATTGCGTGAACTTCCGGCATAACTAAAACAGAAACACATTGATTCCATTTTTTCTCCATATATAAAAGTCCAAACAACGAATAAATACGAATTTTTGTAACTTCTATTTCATTTTTTCCTACACCATGCAATACAACTTTAAAATCATAACAACGTTCTTTTGGAAAAACACAATCTAAATGAAACCATTTTTTGTGTTGCTGTTTTTCTAATACATTATGTATTGTCATACGCACCATAACTCTGCCTGTGGCAAAAATACCTCTATTTCGTATACGCAAACAAATTTTTGTTGGTGTATGCTCTTCTGTCATGGAAATTGGAACTTCCAATTGATATTGTAATGTAAAAAAACGATACAAAAGTTCCAGTATAGAAGATAAAAGCAATACACCCATTGTAATCCCAACAAAAATTATATTTGTATTTACATATAAAATTCCCAAATAAACACAGAGCATTGCTATCAATACGCCAATAATTAAATTACACACGATATCCTTTTTTCTCCATATATGTTGCCGGTTGTTTCACATCATTTAAAATACTGTCTAAAACTGCTTCTTCCGTTACACGACTTACTCGTGCTTTTGTATTCAATACAATGCGATGTTTTCCAATATCCTTAAATACTTCATAAACATCTTGTGGTGTTACATACTCTCTCCCTTGTAAAAATGCCCATGCTTTTACCATACGCACACAAGCAAGTGTTCCTCTTGGACTGATTCCAAGTTCTATATAAGCATTTTCTCTTGTATTTTGTACCAAAGTACAAATATAAGCATATACTTGGTCGTGAATATACACATTTTCTACAACTGTTTGTAATTGTTCTAAAATCGAAGTATTTAAAATATTACGAACCTTTGCTATTTCACTTTTCATACTTTTTCCTTTAGCAATCGCAATCTCACTTTCGATATCCGGATATCCCATGCTCATACATATCATAAAACGGTCTAATTGTGATTCCGGTAACAGTTGCGTTCCTGCACTTCCTTTTGGATTTTGCGTTGCCATAACAATAAAAGGCTTTGGAACGGCACGTGTAACACCATCAACCGTTACCATGCCTTCTTCCATTACTTCTAAAAGTGCAGATTGTGTTTTTGGAGAAGTTCGATTAATTTCATCAGCTAAAAATAAATTACACATAATCGGTCCTTCATGGTATACAAATGTACCTGTTTCCTTTTGATACATGGAAAAGCCCAAAATATCAGCTGGCATAACGTCGGGTGTAAATTGTACTCTATGATTATCTAATCCCAATGCATTTGAAAATGCGACTGCAAGCGTTGTCTTTCCTACACCCGGAACGTCTTCAATTAAAATATGACCACCTGCTAAAATTGCCGAAAATGCTTTTTTAATACAATCATCTTTTCCGGTAATTGCTTTTTTTACTTCTTCAATTACCAAATTTGCTCCTTCATATGCTGTTGCCATGTTTTTTCTCCTCTCCTAATGTCTTTTGAAAGAATTTCTCTACTGCATTTTCATAAGTCTTACCATCAACACAATGGCTCATACCATGACCTGCTCCTTTTATAAGTACCAATTCTACATAATCTTTTGCAATCTTTTGGCAATCTTCACTCATAGAACAAGGCACAAAACGGTCATCATCTCCATGCAAAATCAAAATAGGAATCTTTGTATGTTTCACAGCCTCTAATGCTGACGTTTCTTCCAAATCAAACTTTCCAATATATTTTGCTGAAAATTTTGCAATCCAATATGTCAATTTTACAGGCATCTTTAACTGCTTCATAACCGTACAAAGAATCTCTTTTGGTGAAGAATACGGACAATCTGCCATAATCCCTTTTACATTTTGTGGCAAACCAACATCAGCTGACATAAGAACTGTCGCAGCTCCCATAGATAGCCCTGCTAATAAAATTTTTTGTTCTTTTCCAAAACGTTCTACTGCATAATTGACCCAATGCAATACATCAAAACGTTCTTTAATGCCGAATGTAATACATCTTCCTTCACTTAATCCATGTGCACGATTGTCAATCATTAACACATTATATCCTTTTTTTCGCGAATATAAAAAAATACCATTTCCATCTCTTAAACTGCTACATCGATACCCATGAAAAAAAATGACAAGTGGTGCATTATCCTTCAAATGATAATACTTTCCTGCTAATTTTACCCCGTCAAATGATGTAATATAGACTTGTTCTCCCATAACCTCTAATACTTGGTCAACACCTTTTCGTATTACATCATGGTACGGCTCAAATTGTTCCCCTTTCGGAAAAGAATAATTTCCACACATATATTTTTGTCTTGCTGAAAAGCAAACATCATATACAATAAAAACAGACGCTGTCACTACCAGCGTCAATAAAACTATTAATGCTACCATATTTATACCTCATTACTCTAGTCAAATGTTATTAACATAAGTTCCATAAATATATGATTTTTATCTGAAAAATGCAATAATCCAATTTACACTATATTATATATCAATATTGTTTTAGGTATATCCGTTTTTCTTGTATTTTATACTATAAGAAAAACTTATTGACAGAATACCACAAACACTAATTATCGGCAATAGAAAAAACTGCTTTCTATCTCTTATAGAAAACAGTTTTTCGCTATATATTTGTTATTCACTTTTGCTATTATATAAACTATTTTAATATTTCTTTCAATTCTTTGATATGGTTTTCATCAGGATAAAAACATTCATATCTTCCATCATTTATAATTTCACCTTCTACTTTATGAAACTCTATTTTCTCAAAAGGACAATCTATCACTGTTGTTACAATACTTAACACGTCTTCTAAACCTAAATTTGTTACCATATCATCTTTTAAAATCGTATATAATTCTGAAACTAATTCCGGTTTTTCTTTAATTGTCTTTTTGGCTTGTTTCATAAATTCCGTTAAATATTGTTTCTGACGGTCAATTCTTGTATACGCTGTATGAGCAACAGATGTATCCCTCTTTTGAATAAATTCCAAAGCATTTTGACCTTTTAATAAAAGAGTTTCCCCTTTTACAAATAATGGATTTAATACGGTGTAATCCTCTTGCATTGTTACTTCAACTCCACCTACTGCATCGTTGATTTTCTTAATTGCACTAAAATTAATTGCTGCATACGCATCTATCTCAATTCCTTCAAAGATTTCGTTTACTCTTTTTTGTGTCAATTCACAACTATTGATTGTTCCATCTGCATAAGCATATTGCAAACATAATTGTAATTCTTCTTCCCCTAAAGATTCCATTGCTGAATTATATTTTTCAACATTTACCATAGTATCTCTTGGTACTGCTATAATATCCATAGTTTTCTTATAAGTATCCATAGAAATTAAAAATACGACATCAGCTTGTCCTATACTATTTGTATGAGGATGTCGTTCTGTCATTGTTACATATTTATCAATCCCCATACACAAAATATTAACTTTGCTGTTTTCTTTTACTTTTGCAATATATGTGCCTCCAACAATTCCAATAATAAGAAGTACAACTAATCCAATTGCAATATATATTTTTTTCTTATCTTGTTTCTTTTCCATATTTCCTCCAAATGAAAAACTATACACTTTAAATTATTTACTATAACTGATAAAATTCAAAAAATTGCACAAAAATATATCGTATTTGTCCGTTATATAAAGACATTTCTTATTATAATTGTAAATATGTCTTTATAGCATAAATAAATTTATGTAATCTTCTAAATTCATTCATTTATAGTGATTTAATAAAATTTTACCACAAAATTCTTTCTAAGCAAATATTAAAAATTCTATAAAATATACAAAATGAAAAGAGCTACTTCCATTGGAAAAACCAATGAAAGTAACTCCTTAACATATAGAAAACAGAAACTTACAGATAGTTGC
>JAFWXB010000010.1 GCA_017523185.1 Lachnospiraceae bacterium
GATAGAATTGCCCACAAGATAGCAGAATTTCATGGTGCAAAAGCAAATCAAATAAAAAAAGGTCGAATGGTTATGCCTTTGGAATATGAATATGGAGAGTTATTGGATAAGTATATTATAAATAAAATACAGAATCAGGATAATGTATAAAGTGGGATAAATTAGTACATAGAATAAATAGCAAAAATATTTGCTAAAAAAGGAGAATTTATGAGTACAAGCCAATTAAACAGATGGCGATTGATTTTAGGGGGATACGCATCCGAACAAATGGAATTTTCTAAGGATGCATTCTTAGAAAATGGTATTTCTTGTATAGAATTGGAAGAATTGCTTGATTTTTTATATGATAGAGAGGAAAGAGAAAGTGTGCGATATGGGGCAGGTTTAGAAGACAGTCATTTAACTGCTGCAACATGGATTACACGTATTCGCAAACTTTTTCCAAAAGAAACAGTAGAAATTTTAGAACGTCATGCATTGGAACATTATGGTATGACAGAGCTTTTAACAGATAAAGAAGTATTAGAGAAATTAGAACCAAATCAAGAACTTTTAAAAACAATTTTGCAATTAAAGCATTTGATGAAAGGTGATGTATTAGATACAGCACGTCGCATTATTAAAAAAGTAGCAGAAGAAATTATGGAAAAGTTGCAACAAGAGATGAAACGTTCTTTGCTTGGAAAAATCGATAAAAACAGTAGTAGTGCAATTCCGTCCATTCGCAATTTAGATATTAAAAAGACCATTCATAAAAATCTAAAAAATTATAACGTGGAAAATCAGCAGTTAATGTTAGAACAAGTGTATTTTCATAGTCGTGTCAAACAATATAGTACATGGCGAGTGATTTTAGTAGTAGTTGAAAGTGGTTCTATGTTAGATTCTGTGATACATAGTGCAATTATGGCAGGCATTTTTGCAAAACTTCCAATGTTACAGACAAGGCTTATCATTTTTGATACCCAAGTAGTAGATTTGAGCGATTATTTAGAAGATGTTGTAGAAACGCTTATGAGTGTTCAACTTGGTGGTGGAACACATATTACAAAAGCATTGCAATATTGCGAAAATTTAATAGAAAACCCACATAGAACAATGGTAATTCTTGTATCCGATTTATGTGAAGGTGGTAGTGTACAAGAACTTTTGGGTGTCAGTAAACATATTATTGAAAGTGGGGCAAAACTTATTTGTCTGACAGCATTGGATATGGAAGCAAATCCTGTGTATGACAGACATACAGCACAGCGAATGGCAGATTTAGGAGCATATGTAGGAGCAATGACACCGGAAGCACTAGGAGATTTTATGGGACAAGTTATGAATCATTAAAAAGAAAGTAAGCAAATATATGGAAGAATTAAAAGCATTGATACAACAAGTGGATGATGATTATCTTATCGGTTTGAGTAATAAAGGAACAGTAAAACGAGCATATAAAGATTTAGAAGCACAAACATTTCATCATACATATAATGAAAGTAACATAGAAGTAACTTTAAAAGATGAAACGTGTACAATCTGTAAGCCTTTGGGAGAAAGTAAGTGTACGTGTCCATCAAAAAGTATTTGCAGACATAGAATAACAGCAATTCTTTGGATGAAAAAGATATTAGAAGATTTTAGTGAAACAGATTCTAAGACAGAAATAACTTCTACAATAGAAACGAACCAACACATACAAAAGAGCAAAGATGCAGATACAAACGATGCAATACGAATTACAGATACCGATGTAGAAATTACAAAGAAGAAATTACAAAAAGATTTAACAAACAACAAACCGGAAAGAAAGGGAGATTTCGAAGTAACAGAAGAAAATACAAGTCCAAAACAGACAAAGAAAAATGTATTTAAAGAAATATTAGAAGTTCCTTTGGAAAAGTTAAAACGTGCATGTGGAATTACGAAATATCGTCAATTTTTATCATATGTTAGGCTGGGAGAACAAATATTGATTCAAGAAAGCTCGATTATAACTGTTTCATTTTCATGGGATAATGTAATCGTAAAATTATTAGAGCCTCTTGTTTATTCGACTTGTACTTGTCATAGCAAGGAATTATGCACTCATAAAGCACAGGCAATTTTAGCGTATCAATTACAAAAAGAAGTTGTTACAATAGAGCAGTTAGAACAGGCATTACAAGAAGAAAAATCGTTAGATGAGGTATTAATAAGAAAATCAGCAATGCAAATTTGTAATGCAATTTGTCATCAAATGTTGACGGGGTTGTCCAGACAGTCGCAAGAAATAACAGAAGAATTAGAACGTCTTGCAGTGATTGCACATAGAGCAGAAATTGCAAGTTTAGAAAATCAGCTTCGTCAATGTATTACATTTTATCAGCAGTATTTTTCGAAAAATGCATTATTTCGAAGTGAAACTTTATTCCAAAAATTATTGCAAATTTATAAAAAGGCCGATGTATTGCAAATTGTGCAAAAAGAACAAATGAGACAACTTGTGGGAACATTTCGAGATACATATGAATTGACAAAAGATTTACATTTGATGGGAATCGGTTCTCGTGCATTTCAAAGCAAATCGGGATATGAAGGAGAAACGTATTATTTTTTAGAAATAAATCAAAAAAAATGGTATACATGGACAGATGCAAGACCTATCTTTTATGAAGATGTCAGACAAAGACAAATGTATACCATAGAACGTACAATTGCTCCGTGGGGGTTAGGCTGTACAAGAGAAAAAATGA
>JAFWXB010000091.1 GCA_017523185.1 Lachnospiraceae bacterium
AGCTGGGAAGCGTATCTTTTAATCTGCTCTTTAATCACAGAACTGATTTCTTCTGGTCTTAAATTCATGGAGCGCATTCACCTACTTTCAACTGTATTTTGGATAATTCTCTGGTTAAATCATAAAGCTTTGTTTTAATACTGCTATCAACAACGCGGTCACCAATGCGAATTACCATGCCACCAATAAGTGTGGCATCTGTACTATAATGCATTTCAAATTCCACATATTTTGTGGTTTCAAGTAATCGTTTTTCTACTGCTTTTTGCTGTGCTTTGGATAATTCCATTGCAGAAGTCACATAAGCAGTACCGATATTTTTATACTCTTTTACACAATCTACAAAATAATTCAGAACGTTTTCCATTTCTGCATAATGACTTTTTTCTACAAGCATACGCATAAGTCCCGTCAATTCATCAGAAATACGTCCTTTGAAAATATTTTCGATAATTGCTGCTTTTTCTTCTTTTACGATTTTCGGATGATTCATAAGTTTATTTAGGTCCTTGTGTTCTTCGAGTACCTGAAGTACTCCTTTGACCTCATCTAACAAAGAATCTATCTTTTTTTCTTCAAGGGCCAGCTCAAACAATGCATCACCGTATGTTTTTGATACTAGCTTAGCCATGTTGAATCACCCATTTCCTTTAATGTTTCTTCTACTAATTGATTTTGAATTGTTGTATCAATAGAAGCTGTTACAACTTTTTGTGCCATTAATGATGCAATTTCAATAATTTCCTGTTTTACATCATCCATTGCATGTTTCTTTTCAAGTAAAGCTTCTTCTTGTGCACGTTTGATAATACGTGCTGCTTCTTCTTTCGCTTCATCAATAATTCTAGCTTCGTTTTTCAAAGCTTTCTGTCTTGCTTCGCTCAGAATAACTTCTGCTTCTTTATTAATTTGTTTCAGCTTACCTTCATATTCTAATTTTAAAGCAGCTGCACTTTCCTTATCTTCTTTTGCATCAGAAATATCTTTTGCAATACGGTCTTGTCTGTCTTTTAACAGCTTTCTCGCCGGATTAAATAACAGATTGGACATAAGTAAGAAAAGAACAAATATAGCAACAGCCATAAGGGCTGTATTAAAGAGCAGCTGCATATCAAGATTAAATAAAAATGTTTGACTTGCCAGCAACCTCTTACTCTCCTTTCATTATGAAACAAAACCAAAGAAACTTTTTGTTTCATATCCATAATACAGACTAATCTGCAGAAATTTTTAATTTATAAATGATTAGCCTAATGGTTTTACAAAAAGTAAAAGCATTGCAACAAGAAGTCCATAAAGACCTGTTGTTTCTGCTACGGCCTGACCTAAAAGCATGGTTGACATAATCTGTCCTTGTGCACCCGGATTTCTACCTACTGCTGATGCACCATGACCTGCTGCAATACCCTGACCTACACCAGGTCCAATACCTGCGATAACTGCTAAACCTGCTCCGATTGCTGAACATGCTCTAATTAAATCCTGTCCATTGATATCCATACTGAAATCCTCCTAAAATAAATAATGTGTTTTCATGATTATCCCTTACATATGGGATATGAATAGTTTCTTTCTATTCCTTATGAAACTAAACAACTCAAGTCTTTTGATACTCATACTCCAAATATTAAGTATCCATACTGCAAGTTTTCCTACATGAGAGCTATTCTGCATCTCCACATGCATTGGAAATGTATGTCATTGTCAACATACAGAAAACGTATGTCTGAATTGCTCCTGAGAACAAATCAAAATATACGTGTAAGATTGCCGGCCAACCATATGCGATAGAGCTAAGCAATCCATAAACAAGTGCCATCATAACTGTTCCGGATAATACGTTTGCAAATAAACGCAAAGACAGCGAAATTGGAACAGCGATATCACTTATAATGTTGATTGGTAACCAAATTGGCAACCATGGTGGCAATGGTGAACATTTGTCGACCCAAATCTGTTTTACACTTTGATGCTTAAATGTATTGATGTGAATCAGAGAAAATGTAATCAAACCTAAACAAAATGTAGTACCATAATCTGCTGTTGGTGGTCTTAATCCAAACAAACCGGAAATATTACTCAACAAGATAAAAATAAATATTGTCCCAATATAATTTACAAATCCAGGAGCCCATTTCCCCATTGTACCATTTACCATGCCTTCCAGTAATTCTACAATCAACTCAATTACATTTTGAACATTATCCGGAATTTCTGTTGCATTTTTTAATTTACGATTTGCAATTACTGCAAAAATAACCATAATTGCCATAACAATCAAAATGCAGGCATGTGATGTCGTAATCCAAACGGTCTGACCAAATAATTCAATTGGAATAATTCCATGAATCATAAAGTCAATGTTAGAAGAATCCGACAATAAAATCGCTTGATTCACAAAGTCACCTCCTTATTTAAATTTTCCTTTCCTTCGTCACAGAAAGCTGCATCAGGTCTTCCTGTTAATTTGTTCTTCGCTTTATTTAAGAGTGGCTGCATATATGCAGAAATTTTCAGTCCCATCGCTCCTAAAAAAGCACTAAACAAATTGCCGAAATTAAAATACCCCAATATAAAAAACAGGACTGCTACTACTAAATAACGTAGTAACGATTTTGCTACAATCCTGCCATTGGCACGTTCTGTCCCATCGAAAGTAACTGCATCATAAATAACAACAGCAAGATTAATTCCCATTCCGATGGCAATTGCAATTCCATACCATAATCCTATGGAATATGCTACTTTATCTTCTACAAACCACATTCCTGTAATCTGTAAAATTCCTCCATATAGTAAAATTCCAAATACAAGTCCGGGTAATGCATCATTAATTCTTTTTAACATCTGTATTCCTCTTTGCGTTTTTATTTTTACGAAATTTTTTCGTCATTTTAAATATATTCGTAAATCCTGCTAACGCTCCCATAAAAAACAATGGGATTACAATCCATTCCATATGATATTTTCCACCAAACCATACACCAAATAATGTACACATCATAATAGGAACTATCATATTAATTCCAAATTGAAGCACCAGTGCAAAAGACTGCATCACTTCTCGATTATCTTTTTTTTTCATAAATTTCCTTTTTACATGAAATTCTGTATTATTCCAACGTCAATTTGATAATAAAAAACAAAATTTGTCTTAATATTTAGTCAAAGCAATATATGTTATCTGTTTATTAAGAAATAAAACAAATCATTCATTTTAAATATTCCTATTTTTTCATTCTTTTATTTATTTAAAATATAATTGTACTATTATTTAAACAAAGCCTACTTCCTATTATAACATTTTTATTTAATTTGTCCATAAAATTAAACAGAAACTTCGAAATACTTTATCCATTTTTTAGCAAAATGCACAAAAAAGCTACCTCAAAATTGTTTCTTTTTCCTTGTGGTAGCTTTTTTATGAAAATTTCTCAAATTAAATAAATATTCAATATATTAACAGAGTTCAAAAAATAAAAGAAAACACATAAAAATCATATTTTGTTTTATAAAAATAAGATTATCATAAAAATTTTATCAATAATAACCTATTATTTTTATGTTAAATATCTTATTTGATGTTTATTATTTGAACAAGAAACATTCTATAATAGAATTTCTATTTTTCGCCCTGTATATTCATATTTTCGCAATTTTATTCTCGCCGAATCTAACATACGTTTTGATGCAATAACACTTGCTGTATGTTCATACTTATTACTTGCATATACAATTTCACATATTCCTGATTGAATAATTGCCTTTGCACATTCATTACATGGAAATAATGTTACATAAATCGTCGCACCTTCTAATGTCCCACCTCTATAATTTAAAATCGCATTTAACTCGCTATGTGTGGTATAAAAGTATTTATTGTCTTCACCTTCACGATTCCATGGAAATTCATCATCAGAACAGCCTAATGGAAATCCATTATATCCCATGGACAAAATCTTATGTTCAGGACTTACAATACAAGCACCAACTTGTGTATTTGGGTCTTTGGAACGCATTCCGGAAAGCATGGCTACTCCCATAAAATACTCGTCCCAACTAATATAATCTTCTCGTTTCATTATATAAACTTCTCCTTAATTAACTATCCATACCATATATTTTTATAAATACTATAACTTCATCTATACAATTTCATATACTTTACAACTTTTTTATTTCAAATACTATTTTTATACAAAATAACAGAATCAGTAATGCTCTTTTTTATTAAAAGTTGTAAGTTCGTGTATTATCTATTTTGTTCCAAAAATACGGTCTCCTGCATCTCCAAGTCCCGGCACAATATATTTATGTTCATTTAAACGTTCATCTAATGCACCAATATATAAATCTATATCAGGATGTGCTTCTGTAAGTGCTTGAACACCTTCCGGAGCAGCAATGATACACATAAAATGAATCTTTTTCACACCCTTATCTTTTAACATTTGAATTGCCGCGATTGCAGAACCACCTGTTGCAAGCATTGGGTCTACCACAAATACTTCACGACTTGCACAATCTGCAGGTAATTTACAATAATATTCAATTGGTTTTGCAGTTTCTTCATCACGATATAAACCAATATGACCTACTTTTGCAGCAGGAATCATAGCTTGTATACCTTCTACCATACCAAGTCCTGCACGAAGAATTGGAACAATGGCAAGTTTTTTGCCTTTTAATTCTTTTACGGTTGTTTTACAAATTGGAGTTTCAATTTCTACTTCTGTAAGTTCCAAATCTCTTGTAGCCTCATAACATTCTAACATTGCAACTTCACTTACTAATGTACGAAATTCCTTTGAACCGGTTTCTACTCTCCTCATAATTCCAATCTTATGTTCAATCAATGGGTGATTCATTACTATAACTTTTGCCATACTTATTCTCCTTTATTTAACATTTTAACTAATTTTTTAATAGATTTACGCAATGTTTCATAACACAGTCCATATGCCGGCAATCCACCTCCATATGGGTCTAAAATTTCTAATTCATCACCTACAAATTCTGTTAAAACATATACATTTTCTATATGTGTATTTTCATACTGATTTAACACTTTTTCTCTCTGACTTTTTGTCATTGTTAAAATCAATGTATTCTCTGTAATATCCTCATTAGAAAGCTTTACAGATGAAAAATTCTTTAAGATAATTCCATTGCTAATCAATACAGCTTCTGCTTTTTGATTTATCGGTTCCGGAAAAGATACAATTAAACCTCTCGCTAACACTTCTACCGGAAACTTTAATACACAATCTTGTAATATTCCCATTGCCATTAACTCACGACAATTTCCTGAACGACCAACAAAAATAATGCGTTCTAATTTTTCCATTTTTCCTCCTACTCTGCATTTCATAAATATTTGTTGTCAATCAGATATTCGCAATTCGCTTTTGCTACTTGCTCATAACCAAATATAAATAAGTCTTCTTACCCACAACTTAATACGCTACGCATCTAAAATGAAGACTTATTTCATTCGTTAAAATTACAAACAAATTACTTGGTGTCCTGCTGCTTTTAATAAACGATTCATAATTGCTTGTCCAATACGAGGCGTTTGAAAAGATTCCGAATATATTACATCTACTTCAAGTTCATCACAATCGCGTAATATTTTATACATATGCTTTGCAATTTCATCTTCTTCCTCTCTTTTTCCAATACAAAGCACTTTGTCTGCCTGATATGCACATTTTGTTTCTTCTGTTGCAATCACAGCAACTTTTTTCTGTTCTAACTGCTTTTGACATATCATTTCATTGATTTTTTCAATAACAGCATCTTTTTCGCCATCTACAATTATCATATCTGCTTTTGGTGCATAATGCTTATACTTCATTCCCGGAGCTTTTGGTTTTGCCATACTATCCAAATCTAAAATTGCAGGGTCTATAATTACTTCTTCGTGCAACACTTCCGAAAGCATTTCTTTTGTAATATACCCCGGTCGAAGTATCATTGGGGTTTGTTCTGTTAAATCAATAATCGTAGATTCAATTCCAATTCCTACCATTCCACCATCTAATATCATAGCAATTCGACCTTTTAAATCTTCTTCTACATGAGAAGCCTCCGTTGGACTTGGTCTGCCTGAAGTATTGGCACTTGGAGCAGCAATAAGACAACCACTTTTTCGAATGAGTTCTAAAGCAACAGGATGATTTGGCATTCTTACAGCTACGGTTTCTAAGCCTCCCGTAGTTGCATAAGGTACATTTTCATTTTTCCACACAACCATAGTAAGTGGTCCCGGCCAAAACGCTTCTGCTAATAGATTTGCTTGTGGTGGCACTTCTTTTGCAATACGTTCTAAATCAGAAATTTCTGCAATATGCACAATTAATGGATTATCAGATGGTCTTCCTTTCGCCTCATATATTTTCTTTGCAGCTTTTGGATGAAGTGCATCTCCTCCCAAACCATATACTGTTTCTGTTGGAAATGCTACTAACTCTCCTTTTGCAATTAATTCTCCTGCTTCTTTCATTTTAGAAGCATCTATCTGTTCTAAATCTATTTTATAAATCTTCGTATTCATATTCCTATATCTTCACTCTATTTATATTTTTTAATATTACTATTCTAAAATTTTGGTATTATTTTCGTGTTCCTAATTTTATACATAAAATAAAATAACCATTTTAATACGATTATTTTTCAAATATATCCCATTTCTTTTTGTAAAATACGCCCAAATACAATGTTCTTGCCACTTCTTTGACATCATTACTATTTTATTATAATATAGCTAAATTTACCTTGTCAACAAATTAACAAAAGCTATGCTTGCACTTTCTTCATTTTTGTAATAAAATAGAGTTAAGTCAAATGACTTAAAAAAGAGCATTATTTTTTAAGGAGGAACAAAATTATGGCATACGTTATTTCTGATGCTTGCGTTAGCTGTGGAACTTGTGCAGGAGAATGTCCAACAGGAGCTATCTCTGCTGGTGATTCTCAATACGTAATTGATGCAGATGCATGTGTTGATTGTGGAACATGTGCTGGTGCTTGCCCAGTTGGTGCTATCGGCCAATAATCCTTTCATAATACATGGATTCAGATATCATTTTGGTTCGTGAATACATAGTATTATAAGCAAAAAGACTGTCACTAGAGCAATTGTTTTTAACATTGCATCTGGGACAGTCTTTTTCTTTATGCTTTTAAAAATACCTTCTTTTTCTCTATTCTTTTCGCTTTTTTCTTCTCCAACTTTCCATTTCCTTCTTTTGAAAAAAAAGATTTCTTTCTCAATTTCCCTCGAATTGCTTCATCTAATTTACGATATCGTTCTTCTTGCATATCATCTTGTTCACGCATAAGATAATTCATTTCTTTTAAAACAAGTTCTTGTACATCTTTTCCAATCATCTGACTTAATTCTTCATTGTTTTGGGAAATAGCACGTCCTACAATATCACTCATTAATTCACGAAATTGACACATTCTATCTTCAGCTGATAATTGTTGTAATGATACATCTTGTGAAGTCAGTGTTGTTTGTACGTTTTGCTCTGTTGGTAATCCTGCATCAAATGCTGCGACTGCATTTACCAAATCTCTTGCCTGCGTTGCCATTAACCTACTTTCATCTTCCGGCATATCTAATTTTCCATTATGTAATATCATTCGAATTGCCTTTAACTGATACCCTTGGTCTTTTAAATCCTTAATCTTTTGAAATTCTTGAATATTCTCTCGTGTATAGTATCTGTGACCCATCTCATTTCTCGGAATGGTCAAATCCAGTTCCTCCTCCCAGTAACGCAACACATGTGTTTCTACACGCACCATATCTGCTGCATCGGAAATCATGTAACGTACTTTCTCCACGATACTACCTCCTTATATAATTACTTGTCCTATTTCGCAGGACACAAAATAAGGACAACTTCTATAATCTTATTATAGAGGTTATCCTTAAGTTCTTCAAATTATTTTCATCGTAAAATTTCGACAGCAATCTTAAATATAAATACTATAATTGAGCAAATACGAAAAATTACACCAAAATTAATGCTCCAAATTTGCAAATTTTGTATATTGTGGAAGCCATGCCAAATTTACGGTTCCAATTGGGCCATTACGTTGTTTTGCAATAATAATTTCCGAAATCCCTTTTAATTCCGTATCTTTATGATAATAATCATCTCGATAAATAAACATAACAACGTCTGCATCCTGTTCAATGGCTCCTGATTCTCGAAGGTCAGAAAGCATTGGTCTGTGGTCCGGTCTCTGTTCTACAGCTCGCGATAACTGAGATAACGCAACCACGGGAACATTCAATTCTCTCGCAAGAGCCTTTAAAGAACGTGAAATTTCTGAAATTTCCTGCTGACGAGATTCCGAATTTCGTCCACTACTGCCACTCATTAACTGTAAGTAGTCAATAATAATTAACTTTAAATCATGTTCTAACTTATATTTACGACATTTACTTCTCAGTTCGGAAATACTAATTCCCGGAGTATCGTCAATAATAAGTTCCGAATCCCCAATAATGCCTGCCCCTTCTACCAACTGTTCCCAATCAGAATCAGAAAGTTTTCCGGTTCGCAGAGCTTGTGCATCTACTCGTGATTCTAAAGAAAACAAACGATTGACAAGTTGTTCTTTTGACATTTCCAAAGAAAAAATAACCGTACACATATTTTCACGAAATGCTACATATTGTGCAATATTGAGTACAAATGCTGTTTTTCCCATAGAAGGTCTTGCTGCTACAAGAATTAAATCAGCCGGTTGAAGACCAGCTGTTCGATAATCTAAATCCACAAATCCTGTTGGAATACCTGTTACAGTTCCTGATAATTTTGCTGCTCGCTCAATTTTTTCTAAGGCATTCATAACAATCTGACGAATTGGAATATATTCTCCACTTGTTCGACTGCTTAATAATGCAAAAATATCACGCTCTGTTTTATCTAAAATATGCTCTAATGATTCTTTTCCGGCATAACATTCATTTCCTATTTCTTCTGTAATTCGAATCAGTTTACGTTTGGTTGCATTTTCTTTTACAATCTTAGCATAATATTTTGCATTTGTAGAAATTGGAACAATATTTAGTAATTCTTTTACAAATTCAAGGTCTGAAATTTCCTTTGGAACGTCTTTTTCTTTTAATTTATTCTGTAAGGTCAATAAATCCACAGGAAGACTTGCACTATACAATTCCACCATGGCTTCAAATACAATACCATACTGTTGATAATAAAAATCCTCTTTTACAAGAATTTCCATTGCATTTATAATTGCTTCTTTATCCATAAGCATAGAACCCACAACAGCTTGTTCTGCTTCTATACTATTTGGCATAATCCGTTTGATTAGTGTTTCTTCCAAGGATACACCCCCTTTATCCTTCCACTACTTGTACAGATAATTTTGCTGTCACTTTCTGATGAAGTTTTACCGGAATTTCATAAGTACCCAATGCCTTAATTGGGTCATTTAATGTCATTTTTTTCTTATCTAATTCTAAATTTGTCTGCTGTTTTGCTGCTGCTACGATTTCTTTTGTGGAAACAGAACCAAAAATACGTCCACCTTCTCCACATTTCACTTTTACAACAACTTTTTGTTCTTCGATTATTTTTGCAAGTGCAACGGCATTATCATAAATTTCTTTTGCCACTTTTTCTTCATGTTTCTTCTGTAATTTTAAATCATTTAATGTCTTATTGTTAGCTTCTACACCTAATTTTTTTGGAATAATTGCATTACGAGCATATCCATCGCTTACATTTACAATATCCCCCTTTTTTCCAAGTGATTTTACATCTTCTAATAATATTACTTTCATTCTGTTATATCTCCTTCTTTTAACATATTATCAAGTGTTTCCATAATTTTGTGTTTTGCCTCAAACATACCACAATTATTTAACTGTGCTCCTGCTACATTAAGGTGACCACCACCACCAAGACGCTCCATAATAATCTGCACATTAATTTCGTCAATGGAACGAGCACTTACAAAAATACGTCCATGATATTCTGTCAATACAAATGATGCCTTAATTCCATTGATATTTAAAAGTTCATTTGCAGCTTGTGCCCCAACAATTGTTGGACTTTCCAAGTTTTCACTTGGACAAACGGAAATTGCAAACGACCTGCGATACACCTCTGCGTTGCGTACAGCTTCTGCACGAGCTCTATGGTCTGCCATATCATTACGAAGCATTTTTCTTACACGCGTTACTTCAGCACCGGAACGACGTAAATAAGCTGCTGCTTCAAATGTTCGAACACCTGTTTTTGTCATAAAGTTATTTGTATCAATTAAAATACCTGCATAAATACAATCAGCTTCTCTTGCCTCTAACTTAAATCCTTCTTGGAAATACTGCAATACTTCTGCAACCATTTCACAAGCACTTGATGCATATGGTTCAATATAAGAAAGCAATGGATTTTGTATTACTTCATTACTTTGTCTGTGATGGTCAAATACACAAATATAATCGGTTTTCTTTAATAATTCAGGACATTCCGTATAACTTGGACGATTTGTATCTACAACCATAAGAAGCGTATTTCGCCCTGTCATTTCAATTGCAGTTTCACTATCTACAAACATATCCACAGGATATCCCTTTTCCTCCGGAAAACAATCTAACAATGGACGAACGGAACTTGTTGGGTCATTTACGACAATCTGTGCTTTTTTTCCTAATACTCTGGCTGCACAAAAAATACCAATTCCGGCACCAATAGAATCTACATCAGAAATATTATGTCCCATAATAATAACATTCTCTCTGCCCTCCATAATTTCACGAAGTGCAAGTGCCTTTACACGAGCTTTTACACGCGTATTTTTCTCTACCTGTTCTGTCTTTCCACCATAATAATGGATTTCTCCCATATTTTTAATAACTGCTTGGTCACCACCTCGCCCTAACGCAAGGTCAATCGCAGAACGTGCATATTCATAACTTTCTGTATAACGGTCACCTCGTAAACCAACACCAATGCTCAAAGTGACTGCCATTTCGTTACCAACTTTTACGGTTTTGACATCTTCTAACAAACTAAATTTATCATCTTCCATTTGCTTGAGATATTTATACTTAAAGACAACCACATACTTATCTTTTTCGATTTTACGCACAATTCCATCCACATTTGCAAAATATTGATTTACTTTTCTATCAATTAAAGCAATTAAAAGAGAACGTTTTACATCTTCAATACTATCTAATGCTTCTTCATAATTATCAATATATACAAGCCCTGCAACAAGTTTCTGTTCTTGATTCTCACTCTTATAACGGTCTAATGCTGTTTCATCAAACAAATATAATGCTGTTAAATATTCATTTTCTGCTTGTTTTTCTGTAAGTTCTTCTTCTGCTAAAAAAGAATCAAATAAAATTCGCTTTAAGGAAAGTCGAAAAACCTGTTCTTTGTATTCAATTCTTACCCCAACAGTTACTTCATTTTTCTTTAAAAACTCTTTTGTAATCGTTGGAAATAAAGTTGTAATAGATTTATGATATTTTTTATTAACACCTGTTAAAAGAGCAAACTGCTCATTCACCCATAAAATTTTACCTGCATTATCAAGTAATGCATAAGGTACTTCAAAATCATTTAAAAGTTTCTTCTGTACCGTCGAATATTGTGTTGCAAATCCTATAATCTCATTTGATAAATCACCTCTACCTCGTATATACAAAAACAAAGCAAGAGCAAGATATAACACTAAAAATACAGATACTGCAATTCCACTTTTTATATCATACATATATAAACTAATGTTAATAACAATTAAAAAAATTGCTAAATATAGTGGAAAACTTAAATAAATTCCAAGTTTTCCATCAAATTTAATATCATTCTTCATAATAAAATCCTTTCAATTATCATAGGTGGAACCTCATTGTCTTTTGATAGTGAGTCATTAATATTGACATAAAACACCCTTTCAAATCATATGTATTACTTATAAAATAAATATTTATAATCCAATTTATTAATTTAACATAACCCCTAAGTTTTTTACTCCCCTGTTATAGTATTTAAAACCTTATAATAATTATGTTTTTTTAAAAAATTATACTTCTTATATATCAAACTCACGTTCTAGTGTTTTTAAGTATTCAAAACCAAACAGTTAATGTTAAGTATATCATTTTTTACTATTGAAATAAAGTCTTTTCTATAAATCGTCAAAAGTCCAAAAACTTCACAAAATTCACTTATGATTTTTAGCAAAAAATAATAAAAAAGAAACAGTAAAACATTTGCATCATCTGTTTTACTGTTTCTATCCTTTTTATGCTTTTATGCTTTTATGCTTCTTTTTCCGTTGCAATTTCTGCAATAGATTTTGTAAGACCTGCAATTCCCTGAATTTCTGATGGAATAATAATTTTAGTAGCTTTTCCGTCTGCTGCTTTTGCAAATGCTTCTAAACTCTTAAGTTGCAATACTGCTTTATCCGGAGCTGATTCTCTTAACATACGAAGACCATCTGCATTTGCCTGCTGAATTTTTAAAATAGCCATTGCCTGACCTTCAGCTTCTTTGATAGTAGCTTCTTTTTTCGCTTCTGCACGAAGAATTGCTGCTTCTTTTTCTGCTTGAGCATCTAAAATTGCTGATTCTTTATTACCTTCTGCAACAAGAATGGTAGAACGTTTTTCACCTTCTGCACGAAGAATTGCTTCACGACGTTCACGTTCTGCTTTCATCTGTTTTTCCATTGCGTCTTGAATTGCCTTTGGTGGAATAATGTTTTTCAATTCTACACGATTTACTTTAATTCCCCATGGGTCTGTTGCAACGTCTAAAGTTGCTCTCATTTTTGTATTAATTGTTTCACGAGATGTTAAAGTTTCGTCTAATTCCAAATCACCAATAACATTACGAAGTGTTGTAGCAGTTAAATTTTCAATTGCCATAATCGGATTTTCTACACCATACGCATATAATTTCGGGTCTGTAATCTGAAAATATACAACAGTATCAATTTGCATTGTTACGTTATCCTTTGTAATAACCGGCTGTGGTGGAAAATCCACTACTTGTTCTTTTAATAATACTCTTTTTGCTACACGGTCTACAAATGGCACTTTAAAATGTACACCTACTGACCATGTATCCAAATAAACACCAAGTCGTTCAATTACCATTGCATGTGCTTGTGGTACAATTTTAATACAACTTGTCAAAACTACAAGTACAAATAAAATAATAATAATAATTGCAATAATTGGTCCCATATGAGTCCTCCTTTATATATTTTTTTATTATAAATAACATGCATCTGATGGATTAAAAATATAAATCTTTCCTCTTTTTCTATATTTTTCTTTCAAACCCTTTTTATTATCAAAGCATGTTACATATAAATCGAATGATATTTCCAATTCTATCCAAACACTATAAACAAGTTCTATAAATTTATGAAATATTCACTTTTAGAGATACAAAATAAAACATTTAATTTTTAATACGCTCTACAATGAGCTTTACCCCACTAATACGAACAATGCGAACACGTTCTCCAGCTTCAATAATTTCTTTGTCATCTTCTGTACGAACTGTCCACTCCTGTCCATGAACAACTGCCATTCCTGTTTGGTCTAAATTGCTCACACGTTCTAAAATACGCACTTCTTCGCCAATAGCTCTATCTGCATTTGTACGTATTTTTTTTCGATTTACAAATCGCTCTGCCCACGGCTTTGTTAAGAAAAATAAACCAAATGCTGCCACTAAAAATGCAATTACCTGAATTAAAAAATCGCCTTTTGCCATTGCTACAAATAATGCAATTAGCCCTCCTGCTGCAAACCAAATAGATGTCAATGTTACAGTTGATAATTCAATACATAAAAATACAATAATAACAATTAACCATAAAATAATATACCAATTAATTTTTTCTAAAAATGGTATTAACATACTCCATTCCTCCTTTCCTAACTTCATTATAATAAAACACCTAAATTCTTCTAAATACCATATCCACTTCTTTGGCACTTGTATTTTCTTTTTTATATAATATTTATGCAAAATATATCCATTTTTATCCGTAAATTTGTGATGATTTCACTACTAATAAGTAATTTCTACAACAAATGATTTTACATAAGGTGCATTATTTTGGTATAATTTTAATTTCCAACCATGCATTTCCACAATTTTCTTTGCAATCGACAATCCCAATCCACTTCCACTTTCTGATTGTCGAGAAGCATCTCCCATCACAAATGGTTCAAAAATATTCTCTGACATAAGTGGCGAAATGGGCGTCCCCTTATCTGAAACAAGCACTTGTATCTTATCTTGTGCTACTTTCATTTCTAACGTAATTTCTGTTCCTGTTTCATTATGCTTAATTGCATTTGTAATCAAATTGGCAATCACCCTTGAAACCTGCATTGCATCTAATTCTATTATATACGCTTCTTCCGGTATCAATATTTGAAACTCCATACCTTTTTCTTCTACATCTGCATATAGGGTTGCTGCACATTTTCTTAATAGTTCTGAAAGATTACAATTCTCTTTTTTCAAAGAAAAACTATCACTATCTAATCGTATATATTCAAAAAGAAATGTTATCAATTCATTAATTCTTTCTGATTTATTTCAATTGCATATAAATATTCTTTTTGCTTTTGTTCAGAAGTAACCATTCCATCATTCAACGCCTTTGAATATCCTAAAATTGTTGTAATAGGTGTTCGTAAATCATGTGCAATATCCGAAAGCATTAAATTCCTGCGTTTTTCATAACTTTGTCTTAATTCTTCTTTTTGGATATCCATACGTTTTACTTCATCCATTACAATTTTGGAAAACCAAAATGCAGCTCCTACCAAAGGTATCATAAAAAAGAATACAATAATAGAAATTAAAAATATAAAACGAATCGTTTTATCAATCTGTATACTTTCTATAATTGGCATTAATACCCATGTCATAACAAAGATAAATACCCCTTCAACCATTATCATAGCTATCAGTATAACCAAAAAACGACTTATTAAAAATACTTGAAAATCTTTTTGTTTTTCCATATCATAACCTATCTTTCCAATCGATATCCAAGTCCTCGAATAGTCTTTATATATGCTGAAGGTTCTTCTGCCAATTTATCGCGTAATTTACTAATACAAACCATAATATTATTATCTGCTACAATAAAGGCTTCTCCCCAACCATACTCATAAATTTGTTGCTTAGTAAAAACTTTTCCCGGATGTTTCATAAAAAGCTCCATAATACGATATTCTACTGATGTTAATTCAATCATTTTATTTCCTTTATGAAGTTCACACGCTTCCAAATCCAAAATTAAATCCTTTACTTTTAAAACTTCTCGAAGCCCTGAACTTGTCCCTAAAGAATAAAAACGACGAATATTCGAATTTACTCTTGCTACTGCTTCTAACGGATTAAATGGTTTTGTAATATAGTCATCTGCCCCTAAATTTAAACCAAGAATCTTTTCGGCATCTGTATCTTTTGCAGAAATAATAATTACAGGAACATTATTTTCTTTACGAATTTCTCGAAGTACATGATATCCGTCTATTTTTGGCATTAAAATATCCAATATGCATAAATCTATTTTTTGTTTTTCTAAAATATCAAGTACTTGTTGTCCGTCTTCTGCCTCTATAACACGATACGTTTCATTTTCCAAATACAATCGCAACAGCTCTCTTATTTCTTTTTCATCATCTGCTACCAAAATGGTATAATTCATATATTCTCCCTTTATATTTTTTACATTCTTTCGATAACTAATAAAAATTACACTAAAACTTGCCTTACCTTAAATATTGAACCTGCCTTTCACCTTGAACCACATATCCATCACTCCTTTTCTATCTTTGATAATACCATGAATTTCTTAAAAAGAAAATGGAAAAACCTTAAGGATACCTTAATATAAAAAATATTTAAACCTAATATTTTACTTCATATTACGAAAAAATGTACTGTCTATTAGGATATCAATTCATATTGCGAATATAAAATGCTAGCTGATATGGAAGTCGTTCTTCCGGCGATTCCAAATTACTACCTAATAACTTTTTAATATTGGATATACGATAAATTACTGTATTGCGATGTGTATACATCACTTCAGAAACAGCTTGAATACTTCCATTATATCTTAAATAATTTTCAAATGTCTTTAAATAATTCGAATTATGTTTTTTATCATACTCTATAATAGGTTTTAAACACTCCATTTCCATTTCGCCTAAAAGTGCTTTATCTTTTACAGCAAATAACATTCGAAAAATTCCCATATCTTCATAATACACCAAATCTCTTTTCTTATGATATGCCATTGTTACAGCTGATTTTGCTCTTTCGTAACACAAATATAAATTAGAAATATTAAGAAGACAACTTCCTACACCAACATATAGTGGAGCATTTGGCATACGAAGTTTTGCACGTTTTACCATGCCTTCAATAATCTCTGTCATATCTTTATAAGAAACATCATTCATTACAAGCACAAAATTAGAATCATAATAAAAAAAACAACCATTATGTGTAATATTTTCTAAATACAACTGCATACGATATCCAAGTCGCTTACGTTCTACCGTATCCATAGATTCTAAATCCTCTGTGGTAAGCAAAGCGATTTGAAAAGTTCCTTCAATATCAAAATAAGGCAATAATTCTAAACGATAAGCATCTTTATTATCCGGTTCTTCAATTGCTCGAATAAATGCATCTTCAATACGCTCATCTGCCATTCCTTGATAAAATACTCTTGTTGTAATATCCTTTATCATTTCTGCTAAAATAATCTCCCAAGGAACCGTCAAAAGAGGAAAATCATTCTTATCACATAACTCTATAATTTCTGCCGGAACTTCATCTAAATACCCACCTGTATTGATAATTAAACCTGAAGCATGATGTTTCAACAATTTCTCCACAAGGGCATATAATTTTTCCACGGATTCAAATCCAAGAGCTGTCGTAACTGCCAATTCTTTTCCTGCAAAATGACGAATAACATTCAAATCTTCCAACATAAATAACCATGTAATTGAATTCGACCACCCATTTTTGCCTGCTATCAATTCCATTTTATAACGATTTTGTGAAAATAATAACATATCTTCAATTGTATACCCCATTTTTTCCTCCTATTATAATAATAAAATATTCTTTATTTTTTATCACATCTGTTTTTCTACTCTATAATCATATTCTGTGTTTATTAAAGTACCAAAAACTTATGAAGTATCTTACTATATTATGCTTTTAGTATACTATTTTTTGTACTGTCAGTACATATTTTATTGTTATTTTTGGATTGAGAATCTATTGGAATATTTTAGAAATTTGGTAAGATAAAATTAACAAAGAACAAAAAAGAAAGCAAAACATTTGAAAGGAGCGTTTTTTATGACAAATTATACAGCAAATTATATTATGGTAACAGAAGAACACAAACCTGCATGGATGCGTGAAGAACGCTATTCCTATTGTGAACAATGTACAACAAATAAACATATATCATTTTGGAAATCACTCATTCAGTTGTTTTTATAAATAACCAACCCTATTAGAAAAAGAGCTATCTTACGATAGCTCTTTTTCTTTGATTATAACTATAAATAATAAAATATAGCATATTGCATAAATTTGTCCGTAATAAAAAGACATCTCTAACATAATAATAGTAACTATTTTTGCCTAACAAACAAATTCAAAATATTTTTATGCAATTTTTAACATTTACTCAATTATGGATTAAATTAATATTTGTTCAAAAATTATTTTTTTATTTCAATTTTATTTAATTCTGCATTCAAATCTAACAACTGTTCTTTTGTGATATCCATACGCATCATACCTGAAATTAAGCCAATAATTCTCATTACTGTCATATTATTCATCATATTTAACATTGCAGGTTGTGCCGGCATTCCACCAAAGAATGGAGCAAGCATATTTGCAGTAGCTTCTTCTCCAACAGATTCAATTACAGCTTTTAAACGAGAATTAAGGGAACAATATCCATCAATTTCTACAATATCCCACCAGTTCAAAACTGCACCTTTTTCTACTAAACGATAAGCAGGATTTGGTTCATCTACTTTACGGATAAAACTTTCATCTTTCAAATCACCAGCAACTGCTACTAATGTTGTTTCACCTGCGTTTGGTACATCAAAATGGAAGAAATGGTCTTCAGCTTCTTTTACACCTAAAGATTCACCATTTGCAAATAATTCAACTGTTGGTTGATTAGAGTAAACAGTTACTTTTGTTGTATCTTCTACACGGTCAACATAGCGTTTTCCTGCAATATGTACAAATGGTTCATCTGAAAGCCATGCTTTGTATGCATAGAAAGAGTCTTTTTTGTATTTACGGTCAAATGTTACAAGACCTTTATGATTCTGTCCGTTTTCGCCACCTTCATTACGAGCATCTGCACCAAAATCAAACATATTCCATACATGAGTAGCCCATAAATATTTGCGTGGGAATAATTGTTTAATCAATTCTTCATGATAGTATGCCTGATATTCTTCTGTGTAATCTCCTGCTCCCGGTTCAGATGTATGCCAATTTAAAGCTTCACAACCATATTCAGATACACCAATACAAATATTTGGATGTTTTTCATGGAAATTGTCAAACCATGGACCATAATCTCCCACTTCTCCACCATACCAACCAAAATAATGGTTGTAACTAATCGTATCCGGAATTAAAGTATATGGGTGGTCCGGATTACATGTAGAAACACAAGCCATTGTTGTTAAACGTGTTTTATCTAATTCATGTGCTAAATCATTGATAATGCGATGATTTTCCATTAAATCGTCATCAATATCTGCCTGTCCTGCATTGATTTCGTTAGAAAGTCCCCAAACAACGATAGATGGATGGTTATAATTCTGAATTACTAATTCTTTCATCTGATTAATGGTATTTTCACGACCTTTTACCAAATGTGTTGTAATATAAGGAATTTCTGCCCAAATTACCATACCATATTCATCACATAAATCATAGAAATACTGGTCATGCTGATAATGTGCCAAACGAATCGTTGTTGCACCAACTTCATAAATCAATTCCATATCTTCTTTATGCATTTCTTTTGTTAAAGCATTACCAACGCCCCAACGGTCTTGATGACGAGAAACACCTCTTAAAGCATATTCTTCTCCATTTAAAATAAATCCACGATTTGGGTCAATTTCAAAGGAACGGCAACCAAAACGAGTAGAAACATTATCTAATTCTTTGTCATCTTCTACCAATACAACTTCTGCTGTATAAAGATACGGATTCTTTCTTCCATGCCATTTATTTACATTTTTAATCACAAAATCAGCTTTTGTATCAGCATTAGTAGCTGTTGCAACTACATTGCCTTCTGCATCTTTTAATGTATAAACTAATTTTTGAGCATCTGTTTTATTTGTTACCCAAACTTCTACATTTACATTTGCATTATCCCCATCAATAATAGGAGTTACTGCAATACCAGGTCCACCATAGTATTCAAGGTCAAAATGACTATTGGAAACTGCAATCAAATTTACACTACGATATAATCCACCATAGAATGTAAAATCGGCATTTTGTGGATATACTCTGTCATTTGGAGCATTGTCTACTTCAAAAACAATGAAATTTTGAGCATCAATTTCATCTGTAACATCTACTCTCCAAGTAGAATAACCGCCATCATGACTTGCTAATTTCTTTCCATTCCAATATACACTTGCAGAAGAATTTGCACCATTGATTTCTAAATAATAACGGTCAGCAGTTGGTAAATCAATTTTATCTACTGTCTTTGCATAGTAAGCAGTTCCACGGTATAAATCGTTATTACCATCTTGTCCGTCAATATCGTTCCATGTGTGTGGCAAATTTACCCAATACCATTTTTCAGGCATAGTTGCAGGTACAGCATCTGCATCTTTGGTAAATGCCCACTTTGTGTTAAGATTAAAAATCTGTCGCATAATAAAAATACCCCTTTCTACATAAATAGCTATAAAGCTACAAAACTGTAAGAGTATTATATCATAGAATAGTAAATTATTATAGTTCTTAAAAAAAACAATATAGGAAATGTGAATTCCATCTTTGTAATGAATTAATAATACTCTTTTATTTTAAGAAAACTCAAACTTAAGCATAAATATTTTATGTTACATTTATAACGGTAGGTAGTTAGTCCCTCCATGTACAGAGGGCTTTGAACATTTTACCTACGGAAATACTACTACGTAGAACCCAATATTCAGTTGTTAGTAAAACTATATACTTATTTATAATTTTTAGCAAGAAAAAAGTGGCTTTCATCCCATCGACAAGCCTATGGGTTTTCGCCACCCAATTTATAACTTATAATTATAAAAAACTTATATTATTCTTTTATTATAAGAAAATCGTTTTATTCTAATACAAGTAAGTTTTCATATGCAAGCCCTATAGTAGTATACCATGTTTCAATTGTATCAAGGTCAATCCATTCATATTCTGAAATAATCTCCTGAAATTCTGCTTCTGTCAATATCTCTGTATCTATACCTGCACCATCTAGGACTTTCTCATAGTGCATAAATACTCCCCCATCAGCAAGTTTCTGTGCGATTTGTTTTAATATTTCTTCGTCACTTTCCAATTCCCTATAATTTGTTATAGTTTGCTCCGGAGAAGATTGTGTTGTTTCATATACCTTACCACATGCCGAAAATCTTAAATTCTCAACCTTGTCCGGACCACCTTTTGTATCATCAGGATACCATCTGTAATACCCTTTTATTCCGGTTTGGCTATTTCGCATACACATGATAGGATATGCTACACTTTTTGTTTTTAAAATTATGAAACCGTCATATGTTTTCTCGCCGTTTTCTTCAACTTTTGTATCGAAATATAATTGATAATCATGCAATAACGCCTGTAATTCTTCCTGTGATAACGCTTCTTCTGACTGCTGTAATTGTTCTGATTCTTGTGTCTTATTTTCTGTCTGGCTGTTTTGTGTATTATTATTTGTAGTTGCATTTCCACTACCACCACAACCTATCAAACTACAAGATAATACCATTGCTAATAATATACTTACTAATTTTCTTTTCATATTTTCCTCCTTACATATTCTATGATATTTATTATTTACTCAGTTATAGATTTTAACGAAAGTTCGATAATCAAATAAATAAAAAAGTCCATAAATGTATTTCACATAATAAAGTTATTAAACCAAAATATCTATCTTATTTGAACCCCCTTTCTTCATAAATGTTTTTGTCGAACTTACGTTATTTACATAAGAAATTGAACAAAAGGAGGGAATATGTATGACAGATTTTCAAATTTTATCCATCGTGCTTATGATATTAAATATCATCGTGATGTTAATTTTAGAAATTATTAGAAATGCAAAAAACTGACACTCCAACGGCTAAAGCTCGTTGGGTTCTTATGTACGCAAACTTCCAACTATACTCGAAAGTATAGAAAACTAATCTGTTTCCATAAGACTTTCACTATCAAAGACACCTTTGTGTCCATTAGCGATAGCATAAGGCTCGTGTCAAAACCCAAAGCAAACTTGCTTTTTGTTTTTAATCGTACCTTGAATATTTTACACTAGAAAGGTTTTTCTTCTAACAACTGTCTATATTCAGTTGTTGAAAATAGTATAGCCGATAGTATAGATTTTTGCAAGAAGAAAGTGCTATCCAGCCCACACCTAAATGAATGGGCTTTTCGCACATTTATTGTAATCTCTGTAATTTTCCGTATTCCACGCACATATTCCAAAACGCCACTTTGTTTTGTAGCATTAAATGTTCTTTTACAACTTTCTCTACTAACCTTACATACACATATTTCGTTAATATAATTTGTACCAACATCTACAATTTTATAGAGTTTTATTTTTTCGCCATAAGTATCTATAATTTCATGTTCCCATAACTCATAACACAATTTAATAATATTCCAATTATAACCAAATGTATCTATCTCTTGTATAGCTTCTTTTAAAGTATATTATAAATAATCATCTGTTTCTCCACTATTAAGCATATAAAAAAGCCTCTAAATATTGAATATTCAATACTTAAAGGCATTTCATACATTTCTGAAATTTTCTCTAACAATTAATATTAATCACAAACATATGGCATCATTGCTAAATGACGTGCTCTCTTGATTGCTACTGTAAGAGCTCTCTGATGTTTTGCACAGTTTCCTGTGATACGACGAGGAAGAATTTTTCCTCTTTCAGAGATATATCTTTTTAATTTGTTGATATCTTTATAATCAATGACATTGTCTTTGCCACAGAATACACAAACTTTTTTTCTTCTACGCATTGGTCTTCTTTTCATAGAAGCACCTTCGCGATCAGCTGTTTTATTAAAAGCCATGGTTGTTGCCTCCTCTTAATCTTGCCCTAACTATTGGGCAGCACTATTTATAAGTCAAACGGTAATTCTTCTTCAATTCCATCCGGAATATTCATAAATCCATCTCCTGCTGCACTATTTGGTGATGGTTTACTTGCTGGAACGTAATCACTATTTCTATAATTGTCATTTGATGCTTTGCTTTCTGCAAATTCTACGCTTTCTACAACAACATCTGTTGTATATACACGTTGTCCATCTTTATTGGTATAACTTCCTGTCTGGATACGACCTTCTGCTAAAAATTTTGTACCTTTACGACCGAATCTTTCCATAAATTCTGCTGTCTTTCCAAAAGCAACACAACCGATAAAATCTGCTGTCTGTTCGTCATTTTCACGTTTAAAACGACGGTCTACTGCTAATGTAAATCTTGCAACTGCTGTGGAAGCTCCACCTTGGGAATATCTTACCTCAGCATCTCTTGTTAAACGTCCCATAAGTATTACTTTATTCATATGATTTCCTCTTTTCTATTCTATGCCTCGTCTTTTCTAACGCATAAGAAACGAAGAACATTGTCCATAATACGAACATCCTGCTCTACTAAAGCCGGAACATTAGATTCTGCTTCAAATGGAATGAAGTAATAGAAGCCTTCTGTCATTTTCTGAATTTCGTAAGCTAATTTTTTCTTACCCCATTCTTCAACTTCTGCTACAACACCACCTGCACGAGTAATATACTCTTTTGCTTTTTCTACAACTGCTGTTCTTGCATCATCTTCGATCTTTGCACTAACAACGAGTGCTAATTCATATTTGTTCATGCAATTTTACCTCCTTTTGGTCTCTGGCTCACAAAACTTATTTGTGAACAAGGAATTTTCTATATCACGATTATAGATACTACCATGTTTTTAGGCTTTCTGCAAGACTTTTTTACGAATTTTTTTATAAAATTTTGCTACTATTCATTATATATTTTTCTTTCCATGTGCATCAAAATTTCCCTGACGATGCAAATGTCTTGTTTTTCTATCTTGTATATAAATATCCCAATATTCTTATTTTTTCTTTTGCACACATTCTCTATATTTTAGTTTCAAATCTATTCAACAATTCTTCTGATATTTTTTGTATTTTTTTCTACTAATTTTCTGGCAAGCATTACCTGATGTCCACACCCCAAACATTTTAAGCGAAAATCTGCACCTACCCTTAAAATTTCCCATTCAAAACTTCCACATGGATGTTTTTTCTTTAGTTTTACAATGTCACCAAGTTCATAATCCATATATTTATCTCCCTTCTTTATTTTGTCTTTCCCTTTTAATAATTCCCCACTTATGGATACCTATCATATATAAATTTATTACTATACTCCCCTTTCTCTTTCTTATTTGATATGAGTTCCATAACTAAAAATACTTTATAAAATATTACATATATAAACAAATGTAAATTCCATATTCTAATAACAAAACTGACGTTTTACATTTATTTTTAAAATTTGTCGAACTCATGTTATTTATCACTTTTTAAGTTTATTGTATATATAAGTATCCAAAAAAAGCTGACGCATATCAATTCCCTTAGTCTTTGACTGCGACAGCTTCTTAGTAGCGGGAACAGGATTTGAACCTGTGACCTTCGGGTTATGAGCCCGACGAGCTTCCTGACTGCTCTATCCCGCGATATTTGAATATAGCTATTATAAAACGAATAATTAGAAAAGTCAATTTCCTTTCTATAATTTTATTATATACTAAAAAAATAATTTTATGCATTTTCTTTTGTATCATTTCAATACTTTTTCTATTCTTATCACTTTAAAATTTTCTCAAGTTCTATTTGTTATTTACTTTACATAAATTATTATAAGCAGTTATAATATACTTATATTCATCATAATTTCTTTTATAAATATACATAGAATACCCTATCTTTATAAAAGGGATAATAAACATATCAAAAATGTTAAAGATACTACATTATAATAAACCATTGATTATAACACCATTATAGAAACGAGGGATTCTTTGAAACATATACCACAATTATCCAAAAAATATATTCTTCCTATTTTTCTTTCGATTACAACTATAATTACCACATTATCCGGTTGCAGTCGACCAAATACCTTTGCAGAATTTACAGAAGAACTATTTATAGATGAAATAGCATCAAATACGCTTAATTTACATTATACTTTGGAAAATCCCAAAGAATATGGCATTACAGATTATAAAATTTCACTTGGAGATTATTCCAAAAAATCCAGACAACAAAATATAGAAGACTTAAAAGAAACAAAATTAACGCTTCTTTCTTATCCATATTTAACACTTTCTCCTAGGGAAAAACTTACTTATGATATTTTAAATGACTTTTTGGATACACAGATTAAACTTTCTACATATGACCTTTATGATGAGCCATTATCACCTTCAAATGGCTTACAAACACAACTTCCTATTTTATTTGCAGAATATGAATTTTCTTCAGAACAAGATGTAACGGATTATTTAAAGTTAATCGCTTTAACAGATGAATATTTTGCACAAATTCTTGATTTTGAAAAAGAAAAATCAAAGGTCGGTTTGTTTATGTCAGATGATTTATGTCAAGAAGTTATTGAAAGTTGTGAATCTTTTATTGAAAATCCGGAAGAACACTATCTGTTGGAAACTTTTGAAAACAGGCTTTCTTCTGTTGATGGCATTTCTTCTAAAAAGCAAGAAGCCTATATTGAAAAAAACAATAAAATTTTAACAGAGCAAATCATTCCTGCTTATGAAGATATGATTATACAACTTACGAACCTATTAGGAACAGGGAAAAATGACCTTGGCTTATGTTACTATGACAATGGAAAAGAATATTATGAGCTATTAGTCTATACTGAAACAGGATGTAACGATACAATAGAAGAAATCTATAATCGTATCAATACACAACGTATGAACGATTTAATTGTATGTGCTGATTTACAAGATAAAGATAGTTCTATTTTAGAAAAATGTAATGGTTTGGAATGGGAATTAACAGATGCAAATGATATGCTTTCCCTTTTAAAGGAACAAATTACAACAGATTTTCCAACACCACCAAATGCAGAATGTTCAATTAATTATGTTGACCCTTGTTTAGAGGAATATTTAGCTCCTGCATTTTACATTGTAGCACCAATTGATAATTATATGGAAAATAATATTTTTATCAACAATGCAAATTTGTATTCGGATATTTATTATTTTACGACACTCGCCCATGAAGGTTATCCAGGTCATCTGTACCAAACAGTTATGACTTACGAATATGGCTTAGAACCTGTTCGTTCTATCTTAAATTATTCGGGTTATGTAGAAGGATGGGCAACTTATGTAGAACTTATGTCATTTTCTTATGCTAATATTGAAACAGATGTTGCTTCTATGTTGTCTTATAACCAATCTGCTACATTAAGCCTTTATGCAACCTCCGATATTGGTATCCACTACTATGGGTGGACAAAAGATGATATGTATGAATTTTGGAAACCTTTTGGCATTACAGATACAGAAACAATTGATGAAATTACCCAACTCATTTTATCTGAACCGGGTAACTATTTAAAATACTATGTTGGATATTTAGAATTTTTAAACTTAAAAGAATATGCACAAAATTTAATAGGAAAAGATTTTTCTTTAAAAGATTTTCATCGTACTATTCTTGCAATTGGACCTGCTCCATTCTATATTTTAGAGCAATATTTTGAACAATATTATAAAACTTCATAATTAAAGATTCAATATAAATAAGTCCACCACTCAATACTAAGTGATGGACTTATCTTTTTCATTAAAAAGCATTTTTTCAATATAAAACCTTAATTTTCTTCTCCCCATACCGACTCTACAATTGAATCACATAATGCTTTGGAAAATTCCGAATCCTGACTTAATATTTTGTTTTCTTTTGCTAACTCCTCTGTATAATCCTCTAAATAATATACCGTATATGCGTCTTCTTCTCCAATATGACAGACAATAGGTACAACATCATGTTCTAGAATAGCAACTTCGCTACTTTCATTTCTTCCAATAGTAACATCTGCGATACCACCTACCATACGATTTGTAACACCACTTCCCGTAGAAGATGTGCCATTTACAAAATTTCCAAGCGAATAATATACAAGCATTTGATGTCCATTTTCATGTGTTATCCATTTGATAGGTTCAATTACATGAGGATGAGCTCCAATTACCAAATCTACACCATATTCTAAAAAAATACTTGTCCAATATTCTTGTTCACTAGAAACGCCAAGCGAGTATTCTGTTCCCCAATGTGGACAAACAATTGTAAAATCTGCAATACTCTCTGCTTTTTGAATATCTGCAATTATTTTTTCTTTCTCCATATAATTGACAAGATATGGCATATTAGAAGGAGTTTCTAACCCATTTGTACCATAAGTATAATTTAAAACAGCAATTTTCATTCCTGCTTGTTCATAGACATAAATCTCATTATCTTGTTCTTCCTGACTTTCGTTAATTCCAAGACAGGCAATTTCCGGATATGTAGTTTCCCAAAAATCCATACAATTCAATACACCTTCTCTGCCTTTATCTAATGTGTGATTCGTTGCGTGTAAAATCACATTAAATCCGGCTTTTACTTCTGCATCTCCAAGTGCATATGGAGAATTAAAACGTGGATATCCTGAATAACCAAGTTCTTCTCCTCCTAAAATAGTTTCTTGATTTACAATTGCCATATCAGCTTCATCAATAAACTCTTTTACGTGCATAAATAAATGGTCAAAATTATAAGTTCCATCATTTTTCAGACCGGAATCTATAATCCTTGTATGCATTAACATATCCCCTACCATAACAACTTGAATAGTTTCGGATTGTTGCATATCTTCTGTATCTTGAATATCCAAAACCATTTCAGAACTTTCTGTATTCTCTGTTACTGCTTCTAATTTCTCTTTTTGTAATTCTGTTCCCTGCGTTCCTTTTGCTTGCGAATTGACAGGTTCACTTTGTTTGGTAAATTGCATAACAACCATTCCTATTGTCAAAAAAAGAATGGCAAGTATTGTTGCTGTATTATTACTCTTTTTCACTTGTAATTTTCCCCTTTTACAGATAAAATTTCAAAACATATGTTCTATATAAAAATTTTATAATTATTATCTTTTTAATAAAAAATACCACGCTTATCTGATTTTTCTTATTTTATCAAATAAAATCCGTTCAAAATTCCACCTTATATTATCTTACCAAATAATTATAAATTTCTCGTTTACTTACGCCTCTATCTTTTGCTACTAATTTCATAGCTTCTTTTCGGTCAATTCCTTGCTTTTCATAGTGTTCCATATGTTCTTCTATCGAAAATTGTTCCCATGATTCTTGTTTTTCTTTTTCGATTTCTTCACGATTTTTTCCACAAATGACAAGTACATATTCTCCACGTGGTTCTCTATCCTCATAATACGCCAATAAAGAAGAAAATGTCATTTGCATTTTTTCTTCATGTTTTTTCGTCAATTCTCGACAAATCGTAAGTTCTCTATCCCCTAAATATTCCATCAATTCTTTTACGGTTTTTAATAAATGATGTGGGGCTTCATATAAAATAATCGTTCTTGTTTCATCTTTTAGTTCTTCTAAAACTGCAATTCGCGCTTTTTTCTCTCTTGGAAGAAATGCTTCAAATGCAAATCGTCTTGTAGAACGACCTGACATCGTAAGTGCAGTAATACAAGCTGCTGCTCCCGGAAGTGAAGTAACTGAAATCCCATTTTCATAACAAATACGTACAATATCTTCGCCAGGGTCAGAAATTCCCGGTGTTCCTGCATCGGTAATAAGTGCAATATTTTTGCCAGCTTTTAATTTTTCCACAAGTTGATATGCTTTCTCAATCTTATTAAACTCATGGTAGCTTGTCATAGGTGTTTGTATTTCAAAATGATTTAACAGCTTAATGGAATTTCTTGTATCTTCAGCAGCAATTAAATCCACTTCTTTTAATGTTCGAAGCACACGAAACGTAATATCTTCTAAATTGCCAATTGGTGTTGCACATAAATATAATGTCCCTGCCATAATTTCTCCTATTTTATTCTCTACTAAAAAACATATATACTATAAATTCAACATTTATAAATATTTTATGAAAATTATATCATAAAGCATTAAAAATAATTTTATACTAAACAATTTTCCTTTTATGTAAACCAATAATTCTAGCACTTAATATCCATAAATATCATAAATTTCTTGTGTATATACGCCTGCTTTTTCATAAACAATCAACGGTTTTTCAACTGTAAGACGTGATTTTCCACCACGCAGTCCTTCTATCAACACCATATTTGGTTCTTTATCCACATATGGATATACTAACTGCATACGTTTTGGCTCAATTTTATATGCAACCATTTTGCTAAAAATTTCTGCAATTCGAAATGGTCTGTGTACCATATAAAATCGTCCATTTGGTTTTAAAATTCTGGCACTTTCCCTTAAAATATCATCTAAGTTGCATAAAACCTCATGTCTGGCAATTGCTTTTGCATCTGTAGGATTTTTTAATCCATGTTCCCCTATCATATAAGGTGGGTTTGTAGTAATTACATCAAAAGAAGATGCCCCAAATATTTTTGAAGCATCTTTGATATCCCCTGTTACAATAGATACCTTTTCTTCTAATCCATTATACTGTACACTTCGCATTGCCATATCAGCACTTTCCGTTTGAATTTCAAGCCCCGTAAAATGCTTTCCTTGTGTTTTTGCTTCTAAAAGAATTGGAATAATACCTGTTCCGGTTCCTAAATCCAATACGGTTTCATTTTTTTTCACATGAGCAAAGCCTGACAATAATACAGCATCCATGCCAAAACAAAAACGTCCCGGATGTTGAATAATAAAATATCCATTTCTATGCAATTCATCTAATCGTTCATTCTCAAGTAGGAGTATCTTTTCTTTTCTTGTTTTTTCCAAAATAACGTTTTCCTTTTCCATTTCCTTCATAACGCTTTTTATATGGTTTCTCTTGATAGCTTTCAATTAACTGTTCTTCTTCCTCATAACGTCTGGAAAAATCATCTTCTTGTAATTCATTTGTTACATTTTCATCTCTGGCTTTTTCCCATTTGCGAGAAACATCGCTTCGTTTTTTTCGTTCTCCACGATTTGCTTTATCAAACGACTTTCCATACGATTTTTCTGAAGATTTTTCCGTAAATTTGTCATATGGTTTTTCTGAAAATTTATCATACGATTTTTCACGCACTCTTTCATGTGATTTTGTACGTGGCTTATCATAATTTCTTTCTCTGCCTTTATCTGTCATTCGTTCTTCTACAATGATATCATCTTCTAAACTTTTTAATCTCTCTAATTCTTTTAATTCTTCTTCTGTAAGTTTGATATCTTTTCGTTTCTTTGGACGGAATGAAATATCTTCCACACGATATTCTCGTAATTCTTTTTCTTCTCCCGTATCAATAATTACTTTTACAATTTGACGAAGTACACTAACACTTTGTACTTCCCCTTTTACTCCATCTCTTGTAGTAACAACATCTCCAACAGATGGCAAACGACTGTTTAAATACTCATATGTTTCCTGTTCATTTTTCAAACAACACATCAAACGACCACATACGCCTGAAATCTTTGTCGGATTTAAAGAAAGATTCTGTTCTTTTGCCATTTTAATAGATACCGGAACAAAATCTGAAAGATATGTTTTGCAACATAATGGTCTACCACAAATACCAATTCCACCTAAGATTTTTGTTTCATCACGCACACCAATCTGACGAAGCTCAATTCTTGTACGAAAAACTGCTGCTAAATCTTTTACCAATTCACGAAAATCAATTCTTCCATCTGCGGTGAAATAAAACAATAACTTATTATTATCGAACGTATATTCAGCATTGACTAATTTCATTTCCAAACCATGTTTGATAATTTTTTCCTTACAAATCGCAAATGCCTCTTTTTCTTTTTCTTTATTACGTTCTACAATACACTCATCTTCATCCGTTGCTACTCGCAATACCGGTTTTAAAGGCTGAATCACTTTATCATCTTCTACCTCTTTTGGTGGAATCAAAACTGTTCCCATTTCTACACCACGAGCAGTTTCCACAATAGTGTGCATTCCCGTTTCCAATTCGAAATCACCCGGATCAAAATAATAAATTTTGCCTGCTTTCTGAAAACGGATTCCTACTACTTTTATCATAATTTTTCATTCTCCTTTATTGTAAACAATAATAATTCCACAACCAAATCAAAATTTACATTTGCTTTTAGCTGTGCTTTTGCTTTCTTCAAAGCATTTAATATTGTTTCTATCTCAAAATATGAGTATTTTTCTGCTTGTTTTTTAATATCATAAATTTCATCACGAAAAATAATATGATTCACATCTTTCGTAGACTTCATATATAAAATATCACGAAACCATATGGTAAGTAAATCGAAATAATCTTCCATATTTGCTTTATACAATGTGCTAATTTGTTTCACTACCTGATTGATATCGCAGATATCCATATTTTCTAA
>JAFWXB010000092.1 GCA_017523185.1 Lachnospiraceae bacterium
GTGGCGTATCAAAAGCAGGAGCTATCTTAATTGATACGATTCAGAAACACTTCATTGAAACAGCTTTCCATGTAGCAAAAGATACAAAATTTGCACTTGCAAGTCTTGGAAATGATGCAGGAATTTATGGCTGTATGCAGATGATTTTAGAATAATATCTTGTTGATAAAAGTTATACATTTGAACATATTTTATATGAGCTCTATAAAGATTAAGGATAAATAGATAAAATCTTATTTTCTTTTAGGAAAGTATTATAATTATCAAATTTATAATATATAAGTAGTCAATTGGAATTATTTATATAAATCTAAAATAATAGCAATTTATGTGGAAATCAGGATTTTTACATAAGTTGCTATTTTTTTATATAATTTTTTATTTAAAATAATTTGAGCGAATAGCTAATATAAGTAAATAGAATTAAAAAAACGAAATTTTTTCTTGTAATATGCTTCTTATAGCATTAAAATAAAAAAGTAAAATTTAGCACGCAGAGAAATAATTTCGGAATGAAATAGAGAATGCTGAATAAAGATTATAAAAATAAATTTTTATAAAGGAGATATAAATAATGGGATATGTAGATGAAGTAATGGAGATTGTAAAAGCGAAAAATGCATCTGAACCTGAATTTTTGCAGGCTTGTGAAGAAGTATTGGAATCTTTAAGACCGGTAATTGATGCAAATGAAGCTGTTTACAGACGTGAAGCTCTTTTAGAAAGATTAGTAGAACCAGACCGTCAGATTAAATTCCGTGTTCCATGGGTAGATGATAAAGGTCAAGTTCAGGTAAATGTAGGTTATCGTGTACAATACAACAATGCGATTGGACCATACAAGGGAGGTATTCGTTTACACCCATCTGTAAATATTGGTATTATTAAATTCTTAGGATTTGAACAGATTTTCAAAAACTCTTTAACAGGTCTTCCAATTGGTGGTGGTAAAGGTGGTTGCGACTTTGACCCAAAAGGAAAATCAGATAGAGAAATTATGGCATTTTGTCAGAGTTTTATGACAGAACTTTTCAAATATATTGGTGCAGATACAGACGTTCCGGCAGGTGACATTGGAACAGGTGCAAGAGAAATCGGTTATATGTATGGACAATACAAGAGAATTAAGAGCATCAATGAAGGTGTTTTGACAGGTAAAGGTTTAACATATGGTGGTTCTTTGGCTCGTAAAGAAGCAACAGGATATGGTTTATTATATATTACACAAGAATTAATGAAATGCCATGGCGAATCTATGGAAGGCAAAATTTGTGCAGTATCCGGTGCAGGTAATGTAGCAATTTATGCAATTCAGAAAGCACAGCAGATGGGAGCAAAAGTAGTAACTTGTTCTGATTCTACAGGTTGGATTTATGATGCAGAAGGTATTGATGTAGCACTTTTAAAAGAAGTAAAAGAAGTAAAACGTGCACGTTTAACAGAATATGCTGCTGCTCGTCTAAGTGCTGAATATCATGAAGGAAAAGGCGTATGGACAGTAAAATGTGATATCGCATTACCATGTGCAACACAGAATGAATTATTAATTGATGATGCAAAAGCATTAGTAGCAAATGGCGTAAAAGCAGTATGTGAAGGTGCAAATATGCCTACAACTATTGATGCAACAAAATACTTACAGGAAAATGACGTATGGTTTATCGGTGGAAAAGCAGCAAATGCAGGTGGTGTAGCTACTTCAGCTCTTGAAATGACACAGAACTCTGAAAGATTAAGCTGGACATTTGAAGAAGTAGATGCAAAATTACAGCAGATTATGGCAAACATCTTCCACAATATTGATGATGCTGCAAAACGTTACGGCATGGAAGGAAACTACGTTGCTGGTGCAAATATTGCAGGTTTTGAAAAGGTTGCAGATGCTATGCTTGCTCAGGGTGTAGTGTAATAGAAAGATTTTTTAAGCGGTATTTAAAATTGGTAAGCACAAAGAAAATTTGTGTAAATCAAAGGAA
>JAFWXB010000093.1 GCA_017523185.1 Lachnospiraceae bacterium
CTGATGTTCAAATTCGTGGTAAAGCGAATAAAATGGATATTTATGAAGTTTTAAAAGTTATTTTATAAATCAGTGGACCAAATCCTCTAGAACTCTATAAGTACGACGTTTATCCCAGTGATTAGCGAAATTATTGTTATATTCTTTTTGAATTATTGAAACAAAATCTTGTGGTATTGATTCAACATTAAAAGTTTTTAAAATATCTTTCATTTCTACTTCAAATGTACTTTCAAATTTCGGAATTGCAACATTTACAGGAACTTTTGTCGGTTGCTCTAACATTGTTTTTAAACGTGTTCCTGTAAGAGAAGTAACATATTCTTCCACAGAAACATCTTCATTTGGCAATAATGCTACAAATGCATAATTTCTATCTTTATAATATTTTATAAATCCTGTGGCTTCATCATCTGCTAAATACGCATTTTCTCTGGAATACATCAAAGAAACAGGTTGTGTTGTTCCATCTTCTTTTTGAAAAACTGCTTCATTTACACTATATTCATTGTATTTTTCTTCCCATTCTGCCTCAAATGCCAACGCATTTATCAAATACATAACGGTATCAATTGGAATTTCATCTAAAAGCTGTGTTATCATTCCTTTTGTTTTATCTTTTACCCACAAATTGATATCATTTACGGTTGTATTATCTAATGGAACTTCATAAATATCAGCCTTATAATCGTTTGTATTTGCTTGTAAAAATTCCTGATTTACTTTCAAATCTCCTTTATTACTTATCCAAAGTGAATTTGCCATATGAAGCTGTCCATGTTCTGCTTGTGAAAGTTGTTTTTGATATTCCGAAAGATATGCTGTTAATTGCTCTTTCGTCATTCCAAAAAACATTTGCATTTGTTCAAGCGTTTCTCCTCTTGCCCCATTTGCTGTCATAGAAAGTGCAGACAGAATAGATATCGGAGATAACAATGTATTTTCTTTTTCCTCAAAACTATTTTGAAATAAACCAACGGAAACGTCCATAATTTTTTCTGTTGTATTTGGTACTTCGGAAATACATGGATAATGTATTTGTTCAAACTGTGTATCATTTTGCGTATTATTTTTTATATCATTTTCTATATTTTGATTGTCATTCTGTGAAGATTGTTCTTTTTCACTATCTTTAACATTAGCAAGTAAATCTTTCTCATTTTGTGAAATGGAACCATTACAACCTGTAAATGAAAAAAGTGTTGTCAACAGAACTGTTGCTATTATTAATTTAGACAATATTTTCTTATTTAGCATCATTTTCCTCCCTTTTTAAATATCTTAAAATTGTACAATTAGGTTTCTATTATCCTTTCCAGTCAATAAATTTTATCAAACTCGCATTAATACAAAAACACAACTATATTATATTTTTATTCGAATATCGCAACTAATTCGTTAAACACAGCTTCTTCTATCTGCACACAAGCATCTATAACACCATTAAAACAAACATATCCCCCTTCAAAAAATCGAAAATGAAATGTCATTCCATTCTTCATTGTAAAATAGAGATGATATCTCTGTTTATTAAGGAAGACATCTGACCTATCTTCCGATGGAATATCTTCCGTCATCATAAATTCAGCTTTATTAAATACTTCTATAAAACGCTCAATTACTTCATTATACTTACTTGAAATTGTAATCGGTTTTCTTTTGCTATAATTCCAATCGTCTTGTGATAGATATGCAACTTTTGTATAATTTTCACTTAAATGTAAACGTTCTTCCAAAAGGTCACTTCCTTGTTGTAATCGAATTCCATTGTCGTTAATAAATGTTTCTATTGTGCCATTTTCCATTTTCATACATAACATAAATGATGTATCAAAACCTTTTACACTATAAAAATCACCACCAATACTTCCTGCAAAATCAACATAACCATCTTGCGTTGTCCATTCATCAATTAGCCCTGTGGAAGTTCCTATATATTCCCCAACTAAATCTTCTCCATTTTCTATCCATTCATATGCTATATAACTGCGCCCTTCATAAATAAAAAACGCAAGCATATCTTGTTGTACTCCTTTTTCTTCTTTTAGGTATACCTCCATTTGTGGCAAATAAATGCCTTTTGTGGAATTATCTGCACCTTCTACTGTACTTTCTATTGTATTTGCTGATTCCGATTGTGGTCTGCTTTCTGTCTGTAAATCATTGACAGAAGATGCATTATCTAACATATCACTCTCTGCTCTGTCACTTTGGTTTTCTTGTGAAATATTTGTACTTTCATTTATATTGTTTTCTTCATTGGATTCATAATCACTTTCATTTTCTAAAGCACCACCTGCATTTGTAACTCCATTTGTATTACTATTTTGTGAATTTTCCGGATTTTTAGCGTTTGTCATATTTTCATCAGGTCTAGAATCTCCACTACCTTCTCCATTTAACTCTATGTTATAATTACTATCCGAAAATGAATCCATATATTTTTCTACAAACATACTAATAACAAATACGCAAAAACAAGCAACAAATGTACCTATAATACGCACATTCCATGTAAATCGTTTTTTCTTTTGATAATCTGTTTTCGATTCCACAAAAATATCTTTTGCATTTTCTTTTCCTTGTCTTAAAGCATTTGTTTCTTCTAACAAATCATCATCTAAGAAATCTATTGCTTGATGAATTTTATCTGCTTTTTGTTCCATAGCCTGTTTCATAAATAAAATCCCTCCTTTTCTAAATATACTTTTAATCCACGCCTTGTACGATACAGTATGGTTTTTGCTTTTGATTCACTCATTCCACAATATTTTGCAACCTCTTTTAATGGGTCAAGAAAATAATATCTTCCAATAAACAAATTTCTTGCTTCTTTTGATATCGTACGCAAATATGCATTAATTGCATTTGCAAGCATTGTTACTTCCAACTCACTTTCTGTTGTATTTCCTTCCGAAATACAATCTGCAAGTTCTGAAAGTGAAAAAACATATTCCGATGGCAATCGTTTTTCTCGCTTTTTTTTTCGCACAATATCTATGGAAACTCGCCTTGTAATCTTGGCTAAATAAAGCGATAATACATTTGGTTTATTTGGTGGTATGGATTTCCATGCATCCATATATGTATCATTTACACACTCTAAACTATCTTCCATATCTGTCAAAATATTGTATGCAATTTTTGTAAGATAACGCCCATACTTTTGCTGTGTTTCTACAATCGCAGATTCATCTCTGTTCCAATAAAGCTCTACTATTTTTTCATCTTGCATGTAATATTTCTCCTTATAAAATAGGTACCTATACTATATATCTCGTCAAAAAAAGCATTTGGTTACAAAAAATGAAATAATTTTAGAAAATAAACCTAAATTTCTTAAAACAAATATTAAAAATTCTATATCCATTCTACAATATCAACTTTTGAAATATATTTTAAGAAAAACAAAAATCTCCTCAAGTAGATATTTTTACCTACTTAGGAGACTTTTCTTTTTCTTCATATGAGTTTCATAATTATCTGTCTAACTCATATCAATATAAAAATATTTCATTTATTTAAAACATTTTTGGTGGATAAACATCATTATTATATGTATTTTGATTATATGTATCTTGATTTTTTGGAATGATATTATACAGTTCCATAGACTGATATATGGAAATTAAAAAGATAACACTTGCAATAATTCCCAAAAGCATACAAGCAAGATTAACTAATGGAATAAATATCAATACATATGCTGCTCCTGTAAAAACAGCAAACATTTTCCACGAAGCATATAACTTTCCTGCGTTTAAGTTTGCATGATATACTTGTTGCAATTCCTGTATGCCTTTTACAACATGATAAGAAATACCTTGATATTGAAGTGGATTCAATTCTGTTCCATGTTCTTCAAATGTAACATCTTGTGATTGTTCAATTGCAATGATTTTATTTTCAAATGAATATCGTGACATTGTGATATAACTACAACA
>JAFWXB010000094.1 GCA_017523185.1 Lachnospiraceae bacterium
CAAGAAGATTTAAGTGAGATTACTTCTGATAATAAACAAAGTGTTAGTTCTGATGAAGCATCGTTGATTTATATTTATATCTGTGGTGAAGTTCAAGTACCGGGTGTATATACGTTAAAAGAAGGAAGTCGTGTATATGATGCGATTTGGGCAGCAGGTGGTTTTACTAAGCAGGCTGCAACGGATTACTGGAATCAGGCAATGATTTTAACAGATAGTGATATGATTTATGTACCAACAAAGGAAGAAGCAAAAGATAGAACTCCATTATCTTCTTCTACATTAGAAAATCAAAATTTGGATTTTAATCAAAACAATAAAACAGATACCGAAACAGGAAGTACAACAGGGCATAAGATAAATATTAATACAGCATCAAAAGAAGAACTTATGGAAATTCCGGGAGTAGGAGAATCTAAAGCGTTGAGTATTTTAGCTTATCGCAAGGAACATGGAGCATTTTCTACAGTTGAGGAAATCAAAGAAGTAAGTGGTATTAAAGATGGTGTATTTCAAAAAATGAAAGAGTATATAGTAGCAGACTGAGGTGTAAAATGGCAAAGAAAGTTCTTGTGGTTGATGATGAAAAATTGATTGTAAAAGGCATACGTTTTAGTTTAGAACAAGATGGGATGGAAGTAGATTGTGCTTATGATGGAGAGGAAGCATTTCGTATGGCACAAGCAAAGGATTATGATATGATTCTGTTAGATGTTATGCTACCAAAAATGAATGGTTTTGAAGTTTGTCAGGCAATCAGAGAATTTTCTGATATGCCAATTGTTATGCTGACAGCAAAAGGTGACGATATGGATAAAATCTTAGGCTTGGAATATGGAGCTGATGATTATATTACAAAACCGTTTAATATTTTGGAAGTAAAAGCCAGAATTAAGGCAATTATGCGTCGTACGTATGGTGGAATGAAAAAAGAAGTAAAATCTTCCATCATTGAAAAAGGCGATATTCAATTAGATTGCGATAGTAAACGTTTATTTATTCTTGGAAAAGAAATAAATTTGACAGGTAGAGAATTTGAACTTTTAGAGCTTCTTGTAAAAAATGAAAATAAAGTGTACAGTAGAGAAAAACTTTTGGAAATTGTTTGGGGAAAAGATTATCCGGGTGACGTGCGTACCGTAGACGTACATGTACGCCGTTTGCGTGAAAAAGTAGAAAATAACCCAAGTGAACCAAAGTATGTTCATACTAAATGGGGTGTTGGATACTACTATCTTCAAAAGTAACAAATGTAACAGAGGGGCGATAATATGCAGAAATCTGCAAATATTATAAAATTTTTTAAAAGTTTAAAATTTCGCCTGATAGCAACGATTATTTTAGTTGCAATGATACCAAGCTTTATTGTAGAAACAGCAATTTTATATTCTTATGAGGCTCGAGCATTGGATATTCGAGAAAGTGAAGTATTAAGTCAGGCAAAGATTTTGGCAAATCAAATAGCTACAAGTGAATATTTAAGTACAAAGAAATATACGTCTGATACGATTTTAGCACAAATTGGAATGTTGACAAATGTATATGATGGACGTGTAATTCTTGTAGACAATAATTTTCGTATCATTTATGATACTTATAATTTGGATGATAATAAAACAATTATTTCAGAAGAAGTAATCAAAAGTTTTTCAGGTTCTGAAATTACAAGTTATGATTCAGAAAATCATTATATTGAAATGTCAATTCCGATTATTCATCCAAATGATAAAACAAATACAATTATTGGTGTACTTGTAGTAAGTGTTTCAACCGGAAATATTGCATTAAATTATGGTTATTTGATGCAGATTGCAACAGTTGTAATTGTATTGCTGATTTTAACAATCATATTTTTGGCTGTATTGCTTTCTAATTGGCTTGTAAAGCCATTTAAAAAGCTTTCTGATGGAATTGCATCGGTACAAAATGGTTTTGGAGAAGATACGCTTGTTGTCAATGATTATACGGAAACTATAGTTATTTGTGAAAAATTTAACGAAATGCTTGGTCGTATGAGAACTATGGACGAATCACGTCAGGAATTTGTTTCTAATGTATCACATGAATTAAAAACACCACTTACTTCCATGAAAGTATTAGCAGATTCTATTAATAGTATGGGAGTAGCACCTGTGGAATTATATCAAGAGTTTATGCTTGATATTACAAATGAAATTGAACGTGAAACAAAGATAATTAACGATTTATTATCACTTGTAAAAATGGATAAAACAGCAGCGACATTAAATATTTCCACAATTAATATCAATGAATTATTAGAGCAGATTTTAAAGCGTTTACAGCCAATTGCAGATAAACAACAGGTGAAAATGGTTTTAGAAAGTTTTCGACCTGTTACAGCAGAAGTAGATGAAGTAAAAATCACACTTGCAATTACCAATCTTGTAGAAAATGCAATTAAATATAATAAGACAAATGGAGAAGGGTGGGTGCATGTATCTTTAAATGCCGACCATCAGTATTTTTACTTAAAAGTAGAAGATTGTGGTATGGGAATCCCAAAAGAAGATTTAGATAATATTTATGAGCGTTTTTATCGTGTAGATAAATCACATTCGAGAGAAATTGGTGGAACAGGTTTAGGACTTGCAATTACACGAAATTCTATTCTTATGCATAGAGGAGCAATTAAAGTGCATAGTGAATTGGGAGAAGGAACAACATTTGATGTACGTATTCCACTCAATTATATTGCATCATAAAAGGAAAGAGAGTAATTAAAAGAATGAAAAAAAGAATAGTATATTTTTTACTTTATTTTATGTTACTTCTTATGATTTCAGGGTGTGGGAATAAAGGAAAACAAAGTGGAGAATATCAGATTTTTTACTTAAATATGGAAAATACAAAACTTGTTCCTGAATTTTATGATAGTACGGGTGCTACAGGAGAAGAACTTGTCGCAGAATTGATTGAACGTTTATCTTCAGCTCCGGATTCGAGTAAGTTGCGTAGAACAATTCCCGAGAATGTTTTAGTACAAGATTTTAAGATTGATGGTGCATGGCTGACAATTGATTTTAGCAAGGAATATAATAATTTAACACCAACACAGGAAGTATTAGTTCGAGCAGCAATTGTCCGTACATTATTGCAAGAAAACAGTTTTTCTCTTATTGCATTTACCGTAGACTCTGAACCACTTCGTACCAAAAGTGGATTTTTAGTAGGTAGTATGAACAAAGATAGTTTTATAGAAAATCCGGGAGAACAAATAAACAGTAGTGTAGAAACAACGATTGGTTTATATTTTTCGAGTGAAGATGGTACACAGATTGTAAAAGAAAATCGTCAAGTACATTACAGTACGAATATTTCAATCGAGAAATTGATTATGGAGCAACTTATTGAAGGACCAAAGAAATCAGGAGCAAAAGCTACAATTCCTTCTGAAACAAAAATTATTACAATTACAGTCGCAGAAGGCGTTTGTTATGTTAATTTAGACAATACATTCCAAAATCAAAATCCGGAAATCAAAGAAGAAGTAGTATTGTATTCCATTGTAAATTCCTTAACGGAATTGCAAGGAGTAACGAAAGTGCAAATTTCGATTAATGGAGATACCAAAGGAAAATGTAGATACACATATGAACTTTCGAACATGTATGAATATAATAAAAATTTATTAATGCCTCAGGAATAATAAGAGTTTATAATTTTAATAAATAAGTAAATTTAGAATATTGCACAAATTTGTCCATAACAGAAAGACATATTGTGGATTCGAATAAGAAATGTTTTTGTATAGCAAACAAATAAAGGATATTTTTGTGCAATTTTTTCTATTTTATGAATTATAATTATAAGAATTGAATTTATGTTAGAAAAGGAAAAAGAATGAGAAAAAGACCACTACTTTTAACAGCAAGTGTCTTTTTGATAGGAACAGGCTATGCACTATGGAATGATAAGCGTTTGGTTTTTGTTTTCATTAGTTTGCTAGTCTATGTTCTTGTTCCTCTATTTCAACATATGCGTTTCGGTCAGATTACAGTAAGAGGAATTGTTCTTTTTACTATATTTTTTCTTGGAATGTTTCATATGCAAAAGGAAATGGAATTTAGGGAACAATATATGTCAAAAATAACAAACGGACAAGAGGTGAC
>JAFWXB010000011.1 GCA_017523185.1 Lachnospiraceae bacterium
ATTCCAGTCAAGGACAGACAATGGATTATTATAATTATGTAGAGGCAAATAAAAAACCGAATCAACGCAGTTTATATTTTTTTATTACACCGAATCAAAAACAAAAAGCATATGCAAATATGTATGTTCATATTTCATATCATGAAATGTTCGACCAAATTATTTTAAAATGTATTGAGCATCCACAAGTGCCTGAAGATGGAAAATATTTGTTAGAACAATATGCTGCGAATTTGCGAGAAACTGTTCGAAATTCCAATATGCCAATGGCATTAGTAAATATTAATTTATGCAAAGAGATATATGACAGTCATTCCGAAGTTTTAGATAATATTTTTTGTAAAGCAGAAGAAACAAAAAATTTAAAAGAAAGTAATGACCCTGCGTGTATGGTATATGAGCATTATCAAAATATTTTAGACGAAATTTATTTGTCTGTAGATGAAAAATATGGACATACGCCAAACATGAAGTTACAGCGACAATTAGTGACATTTACCGAATTATATAATAGAGGAGCTGTAAAAGAGGGAATGAAATTTCAAATGGAATATGATGGTGAAATGTATTATGCAAAAGCAATTCTATCTAAAAACAAAAAGAATTGTTACTTGCAAGTGTTAGATGAAAACCAAAATCCATACAGAGATAAAAGTACCGGAACGATTTTGGGAATTTATGAAACTGCGTCTTCAGCAGGCGTAGATGTTATCAATTTCCGTAGAGAACAAAAAGGAATACCGGAACGTATTAAAACCTTAAGAGGCACTACTTATTGGGTAAATGAAAACGGAATGACGCTGAAAGAATTGATTGAAAAGTTTTAAATGGAAAAATAAAATAGAGTTGTTGCAAAATAAATAATATATTTTACAACAACTCTATTTTTTATTGTCCCGTCATTCCTGTATAAAGCTGATAATATTTTCCGTGTTTTTCAATTAAATCATCATGGTTTCCTCGTTCAATAATACGTCCATGTTCAAGTACCATAATACAATTACTATTGCGAACCGTAGATAGTCGGTGTGCAATCACAAATGTAGTACGTCCATGCATAAGTTTATCCATACCTTCTTGCACAATGCGTTCCGTACGTGTATCAATGGAACTGGTTGCTTCATCTAAAATAAGTACAGGTGGGTCTGCAATTGCAGCTCTTGCAATTGCAATAAGCTGTCGTTGTCCTTGACTTAAATTTGCTCCATCGCCTGTTAAAATCGTATCATATCCATTTGGAAGTTGATGAATAAAAGTATCAGCATTTGCAAGTTTTGCAGCAGCAATAATTTCGTCTTCGGTCGCATCTAATTTTCCATAGCGAATGTTATCACGAACAGAAGCAGTAAATAAATGCGTATCTTGTAATACAATACCGAGAGAGTGGCGTAAATCGGCTTTTTTAATTTTGTTGATGTTAATGCCATCATAACGGATTTTTCCGTCTTGGATATCGTAAAAACGATTGATTAAGTTTGTGATTGTAGTTTTTCCGGCACCGGTTGAGCCTACAAATGCAATTTTTTGTCCCGGTGTTGCAAACATATCTACATTGTGAAGTACAATTTTTTCAGGTACATATCCAAAATCCACATCATTAAACGTAACATCTCCACGAACCGGAACATAAGTAACGGTTTCATCTGCTTTGTGTGGGTGTTTCCAAGCCCATTGTCCGGTGCGTTCTTCTGTTTCTGTTAAAACGCCATTTATTTCTTTGGTATTCACTAAAGTAACATAACCGTCATCCGTTTCCGGTATTTCATCTAATAATGCAAAAATACGTTCACAACCTGCAAGTGCCATAATAATACTGTTAAATTGTTGGCTGAGTTGAGAAATCGGTTGATTAAAACTCTTGTTAAACATTAAGAAACTTGCAAGTTTCCCAAGTGTAAAACCACCAAAATTTGCAAGGGCTAAGACACCACCTACCATTGCAGAAAGCACATAGCCAATATGTCCGAGATTGTTATTGATTGGTCCCATACAACTTGCATAGTAGTTGGCGTTATTGGCACTATCAAAAAGCTGTTCATTTAATTTGTTAAATTCTTCGATATTTTCCTGCTCATGAGTAAATACTTTTACCACTTTTTGTCCCGTAAGCATTTCTTCAATAAATCCATTTACTTTTCCAATATCCTTTTGTTGTGCAAGGAAATAGCGACTGGAAAATCCTGCATAGCGTTTCGAAACGAGAATTGTTACAATAACCATACATACGGATAATGCAGTTAATGGTACGCTTAAAATAATCATATTGATAAATACGCTGACAACAGTAATAATGCTGTTAAACATTTGTGGAATACTTTGGCTTACCATTTGGCGAAGCGTATCGATATCATTTGTGTAAACAGACATAATATCGCCATGTGCGTGTGTGTCAAAGTAGCGAATTGGCAAATCCTGCATATGCGAAAATAATTCATTACGCATATCCATAATCGTACCCTGTGAAATATAAATTAAAATTTTATTATAAATATAAGTTGTAATAATGCCTAAAGCATAAAAAACAGCGACACGTCCCATAGCATCAAGAAGTGGGGAAAAGTCAGGATTTGTTACACCAATCATTGGCTCTATATAATCATCAATTCATGTTTGCATAAACATTGTTCCTTGTACATTACAACGTACGGAAATGAAAATGCAAATTAAAACGGCAATATAGTGAATTCCATAACGGGAAATAATAAATTTCATCAGACGTGTGAAAAGTTTCCCCGGATTTTTAATTTTTGGTCGTGGTCCTCTTGGTCCACGCTGTCCCGGTCCTGCCATTAGTTTCCACCTCCTTCATCAAAGTCACCACCACCATTTGTCTGTGCTTCATAGACATCACGATAAATAGCGTTTGTTTTTAATAATTCTTCATGAGTGGCAAATCCGTCAATACGTCCATCATTCATAACAATAATACGGTCTGCATCTTGTACAGAAGAAATGCGTTGTGCAATAATGAGTTTTGTTGTTCCCGGAATTGCTTTTTTAAAAGCTTCACGAATTTTAGCATCAGTCGCTGTATCAACAGCACTTGTGCTATCATCTAAAATTAAGATTTTTGGTTTTTTCAAAAGTGCTCGTGCAATACAAAGACGTTGTTTTTGTCCACCGGAAACATTTGTACCACCTTGTTCTATATGTGTTTGATATTTGTCAGGAAATGACTGAATAAAATCATCAGCACAAGCCATTTTGCAGACCTCCATACATTCTTCTTCTGTGGCGTTTTTATTTCCCCAACGTAAATTATCTAAAATAGAACCGGAGAATAGTACATTATTTTGTAATACAACCGATACCTGATTGCGAAGCGTATCAAGGTCATATGTACGCACATCTTTTCCACCAACCAAAACGGTTCCTTCATTGACATCATAAAGACGGCTGATTAAGTTGACAAGACTCGATTTTGAACTTCCTGTTCCACCAATAATACCAATCGTTTCTCCGGATTGAATTGTTAAATTGATATTATCTAAAATCGGAGTTTCGGAAGTTTGGGCATAACGGAATGTCACATTTTCAAAATGAATACTTCCGTCACTTACTTCATAAATCGGATTGCTTGGATTTTTTATGGTGGTTTCTTCTTCTAACACTTCACAGATACGTTTTGCACTTGCAACACTCATGGAAACCATAACAAAAATCATAGAAAGCATCATAAGATTCATTAAAATATTCATACAGTAAGTCAAAAGTGCCATTAAATCTCCCGTTTCTAATTCCGAAGAAATGACAAATTGTGCACCAAACCAACTAATCAGTAGAATACAAGAGTATACTGTAAGTTGCATAAGTGGAGAATTCCATACAACGATATTTTCTGCTTTTACAAACATATCATAGATATTTTTGCTTGCAGTTTTAAAACGATTTTTTTCATAATCGCCACGCACAAATGCTTTTACAACACGAATTGCAGATACATTTTCTTGTACACTTGCATTCAAATCGTCGTATTTAACGAATGATTGTTGAAAATATTTCATAGCACGAGTAGAAATAAAAAATAATGCTGTACCTAATAAAATAACAGCAATTAAATAAACAGAAGCAAGTTTTGGGCTAATAAAAAAACTCATAATCATAGCACAGC
>JAFWXB010000012.1 GCA_017523185.1 Lachnospiraceae bacterium
AATAGAAATTGCAAATCACTATATATAGAATGTATAAAAATTAAAATACTATTGATTCTATATACAAAACTTAATTATGCTTTTTTGATTTGTATTTGTCAACTCAAATCTTGTTATATGAAAAATAAATCACACTATAACAAATCTCATCTATCTTCTTTTTCAATTAAATATTTTTTTAAATACAATTATTAAACAAACTACAAAAATTCACATAAAAAACGACCGTACGCATTGCGAAACGGTCGTTATCTTATGTAATTTTCAATTATTTTATTATTTGCATTGTTCGCAAGTCTGGTTTCCTACTGTACAAGAAGTTTTGCAAGCTGATTGGCAAGATGTCTGACATTCTCCACAACCACCTTTTTTAATTGTGTTTTGTAATTTTCTTGTATTTAATGTTTTTACGTGTTTCATAAAAAATTCTCCTTTAAAAATATAATTATATACTTAAAAGCGTATTCATGGAATTTCATTACACTTTTTAGCCAATAAATTTTGTAAAACATCTAAAGCCATCTATATTTTTTATATTTACTTTATCTGCCTATCATTTATATTATATCATAATGAAACACATAAGAAAAGTCTTTTTTTCTTATTGGAAACGTGAAGTAATTTCTTGTAATTGTTCTGCCGAATCTTTACAGTTTGTAGTTCTCTTAAATGTTTCCCCTGCAAGTCCCACAACATCTGTTGTTTTTTCTGCAATATCACTTACACCAATAGAACATTCGCCAATATTACTACTAATTTCATCAATTGCACTTGCAATACTATTGATTCTTACACGTACATCATGAATCTGTTTGTTTGCCTGATTCATAAATTCTTCAATATTAAGTGCTGCATCTCCATAAATTTCACTTGCTTTGATAAATTCTTCATAATCTTCCATGACATTGTGTTCCATAAAGTCTAATGCTTCACTTAAACTTCTTGTTAAAATGCCTACAGAATCATTTACTTGTCCTGCAATTGTAAGAATATTCGCACTTGTTTGTGAGGTCTGATTTGCAAGTTTTGAAATTTCTCCTGCTACTACTGCAAAGCCTTTTCCTGCTTCTCCTGCTCTTGCAGCTTCAATAGAAGCATTCAAAGAAAGTAAGTTTGTTTCTTCTGCAATATTTTGAATTGCACTTGCAAGTGAGTTAATCGTCTGTACATCTTTTGCACGAATAATTGCTTCTTCTGAATCACGACGAATATTTCCAAATACTGCAATTGTTTTATCACTTGCTTGTTTTGTCTTATGACGAATTTCTTGTGCTTTATCCATAATTTCTTCTGTAAGGTCTGTTCCTTTTTGAATTTCATCTGCTACTAAAGAAACATTTTCATTCATTTCCTGAATATTGTTATTTACAGATTCTGCTGAACGAGAAGTTTGTTCCATACTTGCTGCTAATTCTTCACTTGTTGCAGAGTTATTTTCGGAAGCCTCATTTACCTTTTCTGAAATATCATATAAACTATTTGCTCCATCTACAAGTACACCTGAAATATCGTTCAATTCCCCAACAATTCCAGAAAGTGTTTTTTGCATTTGTTTTACGGCATTTGCCATACGACCAACTTCATCTTTTGTACGTGGAATTTCATGTTTGGAAGTCATCTTTAATTCGGAAATATCGTTAATAACTTCTGTTAATACCATAATTGGTTTTGTAATAAAACGTGTTACAATATAACCAACCATAATACCTAATACTAATAAAATAGTTCCTACAATAATACAATACTTATTAATAAGCATAACCGGTTCCATAACATCTTCGGTATCTGCTTGTACTACAACAACCCAATCATTTACGGTACACATAAACGCAAGATATACATCTTTTCCATCTACCGTAGTATGTCTTACATCTGCTGTAGTAATATAACCCGTTTTTAAAGTATCTAATACTTCTTTTACAACAGGATTATCCGAAATCTTTGTTCCAATCTTTTCTTTTTCCTGATTATATAAATATGTACCATCTGTATCTACCAAATAGCAAGTACTCGAATCCATGGTATCAATACCTACATTATTTAAAATATACTGCAAACGCACACTCATATCATTTCTTTCACTATCTCCATAGAAACTTTCATATAATGTATCCGAAGCAGAAATACAAGTATCATATAAGTAACTTTCACACAATTCTACAATATTTTGACGATTAATAATATAAGATACAATTAAAAGTCCAACAATTAAAATACTTGATGTAAAAGTCAAAAGTGTTGTCACTTTTTGTCGAATAGATAATCCCCTTTTCATCTTCTCCTCCTTATTGTTCTGCTTTTTCTTTTGCCCAACGGTCTTTTACAAATTTTTCTACTGCACTAAAATCCTGTTCACCTTTACAATAGGCAAGAAGATTTGTTCCTAAATTATCTTTAAATGATTGACTTGGAAATGCAGTAAAATTCCAACTTACAGAAGTAAGAGAACTATCATTCATATAAGAAATTACTTCTTGTGCCAATGGGTCAGACGGACTTTCCGATTCTGAAAATGTATTAAATGGAGAAATAAAACCAAGTTGATTTGTAACATAATCTTTTCCAATATCTGAACTATATACCCATTCCATGAATGCAATTGCAGCTTCTTTTTCTTCTTCGGTTGCCATAGAATTGACACAAATATAATTTTCTGTACCAATACAAAGCCCTTGTGTTTCTTCTCCTGCTACACCTGTATAAATTGGAAGAAATTTACAATGTTCTTTCCCTACTACATTCCCTTCGATAGATGCAATTTGTCCCCAACCCCAATTTCCATTTTGCACCATTGCACATTGTCCTAATGCAAACTCACGCATGGAATCATCTGTTTTCTTTTTTACAAGTTGTGATTTATCAGTACAAGAATTATTCAAATACAAATCAAAGATATTTTTATAATTTCCTGCATATGTAAAATCCAATATATCTGTATCTGATACGCCTTTATCTTTAAATTCATAATAAATTGGAAGATTTGCTAAGTGTGTCTGCCAACGCCAATCTTCTCCTGCTGCAAAAGAAGTAGAAGCAAATACACCTTGAATACCTAATTGCCCTTTTAATCGAGTCATATCTTCTACAACTAACTTTAATTTTTCATAATTATTCACTTCCTCCATAGAAGTAAATGTAGTTGTCTTTGCAGGATGGTTAAAATATTGATACATAATTTCATCATTATAAATAATGCCATATCCTTCTACTACATATGGAATTGCATATACCTTACTTCCATCTTGAACTGCCATATCTTTGTCAATGAGCCAAGAATATAAATTGGTATCACTTAAATCTTCACAATAATTTTTCCAAGTTTCATATCCAACGGGTCCATTAATTTGAAATAATGTTGGAGCATCTCGCTTTGCAATTTCTGATTTTAAGGTCTGTTCATAATTTCCATTTGCAGCTGTTAAAATTTTAACTTCTACACCTGTTTCTTCTTCATATTCCTCTGCAATTTCTTCCCAAATATCTGCTGCTTCCGGTTTAAAATTCAAATAATATACGCCAACTTCTGTTTCTTCTTTATTGTTACCACATCCCATAAGTAAACAACCTGCTACAAGAAATGTCGACAATAATTTTAAATACCTCATATTTTTCTCCTTTATTTACGTTCTGTTTTTTTCATCCTTATAATATTTCTCAATTCTTATACGTTTTTCTCCTTTTCCTATTTCTTATTCCCAAACTACATAATCTCTTTGCAAAACACAGAATTCCCTTTTTATCCCCATTCTAAATAAAACTCTCTATCAAACATTTACACTCATATAATTTGTAAATACTTATAAGAGGGTTTTGTTCTGCATTCAAATATATGTTTACACATTATATCATTTTCGCTATTTTTTCACTAGCAAAATTCAACACTTTTTCTTTGTAATAATTCACGAAAATTTCCTTTAAATTTAGGCTTTTTCACCAAATAGCATCTCTCCTAACACACTCCCACCTACTACTAAAATCCAAAGTAACATAAGCCTCACATAATCTTTAATTGTATTTTGTAAACCAAATACAGATATGAAAATGAGAATCCCCATATAAACACTTCCAAGTATTATACCTTGTAATAGCTTTTTTCCAAATCCACTTTTTTTATCGAAATACAGACTTCGTTCAGATGTATCTGTACTCCCGTTTTCTGTTCTTTGCCGTTTTCCATACAACATTCCACCAAAAATACCTGTCAATATATACACAAATGTAATCAACAGCATTGCCATATCTGCCTGCCACTTAAAAATATAAGTACAAATACTTACAAGAAACAATAATAAGACAGATGTAATTGCCATAAATAAAATAGATACTATAATTTGTTTTATTTTCATAAAAAAAGCCTTTTTTTTACTATATGCATCTAAAAAATTTTCAGAACAAATACCAAATGTATCTTTGCAACCCACATTCACTATTTACAAATAGTCGAATATATGTTCACCATATTAACATTACTTTATTATCTTTTTATCTATTTATCAAATGTATTGTGTCCTCTAGTTTTATTTATAGTAAATGCCAAACTGCAAACCAATACTATACCACTATATTTATTTATCAAAAAAATCCATGTATAACATCAATTGCTATACATGGATTTTATACTTATTTTCTATTTGTATGATTATGATTATAAAGAAATAAAATTTTTACATACATTGAAAACAATATTTTATCATTATAATTCACAATTATTTACTGTTCTTGGGAACGGAAGTACATCACGAATATTACTCATACCTGTTAAATACATTACGCAACGTTCAAATCCAAGTCCAAATCCTGCGTGTCTTGCAGAACCATATTTACGAAGGTCAAGATAGAATTTATAATCTTCTTCATTTAAGCCCATTTCTTTGATTCTGGCAAGAAGTTTATCATAATCATCTTCACGCTGACTTCCACCGATAATTTCACCAATTCCAGGAACTAAACAGTCTACTGCTGCAACTGTTTTTCCGTCTTCATTTAATTTCATATAAAATGCTTTAATATCCTTTGGATAATCTGTAACAAACACCGGACGTTTGAATACTTCTTCTGTTAAATATCTTTCATGTTCTGTCTGCAAATCACAGCCCCAAGATACTTTGTAATCAAAGTTATCATTATTTTTTGAAAGAATATCAATTGCTTCTGTATAAGTTACTCTTGCAAAATCGTTACTTACTACATTTTCTAAACGGTCTAATAATCCTTTATCTACAAAGTTATTAAAAAATGCCATTTCTTCCGGTGCGTTTTCCAATACATAGTTAATAATGTATTTTAACATACTTTCTGCAAGCATCATATCATCTTGTAAATCTGCAAATGCAATTTCCGGTTCAATCATCCAAAATTCTGCTGCATGACGAGTAGTATTGGAGTTTTCAGCTCGGAATGTTGGTCCAAATGTGTAGATGTTTTTAAACGCCATAGCATAGGTTTCGCCATTTAACTGACCGGAAACTGTAAGATTTGTTGGCTTATTAAAAAAGTCTTTGCTAAAATCTACACTTCCATCTTCATTTTTTGGAAGATTGTTTAAATCCAAAGTTGTTACTTGGAACATTTCTCCGGCACCTTCACAATCACTTCCTGTAATGATTGGTGTGTGTACATACACAAAGTCTCTTTCTTGGAAAAATTTGTGAATTGCATAAGCACATAAAGAACGTACACGGAATACTGCTTCAAATGTATTTGTTCTTGCTCTTAAATGTGAAATAGTTCTTAAATATTCAAATGTATGACGTTTTTTCTGTAATGGATAATCCGGGGTTTTCCATTCTCCGAAAGACCTAATTCATATTCGGTCTCC
>JAFWXB010000013.1 GCA_017523185.1 Lachnospiraceae bacterium
ATGTCCGGTATTCATTGCTTGAAGCATATCAAGTGCTTCTTCGCCACGACATTCCCCTACAATAATTCTATCGGGTCGCATACGCAAAGCTGTATGAATGAGTTGCCTTGGTGTAATTGCCTCTACTTCTTTTATATTGGCATTACGTGTTTCTAATCGGATAAGATTTTCAATCCCTTGCAGTTGTAATTCTGCTGAATCTTCAATTGTAATCACACGTTCTTGTGTTGGAATCCATGCTGAAAGTGCGTTTAAAAATGTTGTTTTTCCGGAACTTGTTCCACCGGAAATAAAAAGATTATAACGAGATTTTACTAATATTTCTAAAAAGTTTGCAACTTCTTGTGTCAATGTCTGCATTTCTATCATTTTTTGCATATGTATTGGCTCTTTGGGAAATTTTCTAATGGAAATTGCTGAACCATCAATAGCAATTGGCATTAAAACAATGTTGACACGCGAACCATCTTCTAATCTTGTATCTACAATAGGTTTTGTTAAATTTACAACGCGATTATGTCTTCCTACGATTTGCTGGATAACATCTTGTAGTTTTTCTTCTGATGAAAAACAATGTGTATACTTTTGAATGACACCCTCTTTTTCATAAAAAATATTTTGATGTCCATTTACCATAATTTCTGTGACCAAATCATCTTCTAATAATTCTTGTAAAATATCTAATTTTCGTAAAGCATTAAATACTCTTTGTTCCAAATAAATACGTTCTTTAATAGAAAGTCGTTCTGAAGTTACATTCATACTAATTTCCGATGCAATTAACTCTTGCAATTCTTCTTCTGATAATTCTCGTGAAAAATCCATACGTTGCAATACTTTTTCGCGAAGTAAATGACATAACTTATCCAATATATTTCTCCAAAGGCATTTGTTTTCTTAAAAAATCCCCAAAATCATTCCAACGCCATTGTTCTACTAAGCGTTCACATTCAAAACTATCAGCTAAAATTGGAAGTTCTACTTGTATTATTTTTTCCATATAAGTCTCATATCCTTTTTGGCTCATTTCTTCCAAAAATTCTTTTTCTCGCCATTTACCTGTATTGCCATGTGTATGTAGTAAATATAAACTGTCACATTCATTCATCAATTCAAAAAATCCTTGAAATCGCACCCCAAAATTTAAAATAATCGTATTATATTTCAGTTCTTGTTCTAAGATTTGTAACATTTTTGTATACATCTGTTTATCAGCTTCACAAAGACATTCAGAATTTTTTGCCGGATATATATAATCACAATGTGTCAAATGTCCAATACTTGAAACAATACGACCTTTTGTATATTTTCCGGTTTCTGTAAGTACTAACAATTCTTCTAATCCCGACACTTTTATGGTATCCTGCAACTGTGTAATTCCACTATTTTCCTGCAAATCTACAACTAATACACTTACCTGTTCTTTCCAAACAGAGCTTAATGTAACAGAAAACGGTAATTGCATTTCACTTCCCGAAAGTGCATAAACACCTATTTTTCTTGCATATTGTACTCTGGCTTTTCGCATCACCTTTTCTTCACGTTCACTTGCAGAACGCAATATATCCACAATTTTATGGACTTCTTGGTACTTATCCACAAATAAAACATTTTCCTGATAAAAACTATCATCTGTATAAACAGCTTCCGATGGTTGTTCCATAAAATACTCCGATTCAGATGCTTTTATTTCTTGTTCATTATCATACAAAAATAATACGCGATTTCCAGCTTCTAGCAAATTCTGTGTCCAATGAATATCATAATCCCCAATTACAATAAATGAAAAACACTTGTCTGCTATATTATCTAATTGCACAATATCTGTAAAAATATGTAATTGAAATTCTTCTTTATAATGATTCATAAAACAATTTGTAAAACGCTTTTGATATTCTTCATCTCCAATACAAATTGCAAGTTCCATTTTATTCATATAATACCTTTCTTTTTTAATATTTATTGTATTTGACTACATAAAAATCCGAGAAAAATCGCAATTGAAAAATGTATATAATGTTCCTTCTCATTTAATGGAATATACGCCTTTCTGTCACCTGCACAAAGCTCCATAAGATAATAAACCCCTCTTGTTATTCCACTTTTTAATGTATGAGAAGAAAGCATTTTCACAAAAGAAAACACACCTGCAATCAAAAACGCATATACCATACACATCATCAATTCTTTTAATTCTATAAATCCACCTATTAGGGAAAATAATTTGATATCTCCGGCACCTAAAATGCCACTTAGAAATAACAGATATAAAATGACAATCGGAAAAGAAATAAGAAATACTGCTTTTATAACACCTACTGTTCCATTTAAAAGAAATTCTCTTATAAAAGCAATTCCACAACCTACGAATATTAGCCGATTACTAATCTTCATGTATTTGAAATCCATATATACAGCTATCAGTAACAATACATATACAACCCACAAATAACATCACCTCTTTTACCACAAAATTTTACTATACTATTTTTACTGTGATATTTTTATTCATTTTGCTACTTGCTTATAGATGATTGATGCAATCTCTATTTCAATATGAATTTTGTATTTGCATTATAGCAACTAATACGTTACTTGTCTAGTCTTTTTTTATAAAAATAAAAATTTGTAGATATTTTACAAGATTTTTTTACTTTTTTGTATAGTTTTGCCATTTGTGCTTATACTTGTAAAAATAGGTAAATGATTTTGGAAGGAGAAATAGGTTTTTAACCTTATGAAATTTATGAAACTTTTTAAACTAAAATATTTACCCCAAGACGAACCGTATCTTATTTTAAAAGATGACCTTGAAAAAACCACTTTAGAATTAAAAAATGCGTATAATAACTTAGAAAATGCAATAGAACCTGATTTGATTGATTCTTATATTTATCAAACAAAAGCCATACAAATGCGATATAAATTTTTATTAGAATGTGCAAAAAAATTAGAGGATTCTTATACTAAGAACCCTCTTTGAACATTATAATCATAATTTTCATTTAAACTTGTTTTTCCATAGGTAATACCTGCATATACATTTTGTATATTTCCCATTAATGGTCTTGAGTTGTCTGATTTTGCAGCCTCTAAAAAAGAGCTGTACAAACGCCTTAAGACCTTTTCTGCTTCTTCAATACCTTCTGTTTTGTTCTGATAGATAGCTTTTGCTACACATCTTCTGCAAAAAACATATAAACTATGTAAATTTTTTGAAATTTCATATGAAAAATCCAATCCTTTTATCAAAGATTCTATAGAAACATCGGCATGACGAAGTGCTAATTTATATGCATTATGATTTTGTTCTTGATGTGCTTGCTTTGCTTCATCTAAATACGCAAACACAATTTCATACATAATAACTATCATTTCTCCCTTATTACAAAGGCTGAGCCTTCTTGTAAAATCTTGTTTTAAGGAATTTTCCATAATTTCCTCCATAATTATAAGCAAATTCATATTTGAAATCCATATTTGTCACTTGCTTATAAGTAAATAATTATTTTGCGATTTATTTAGGTGTAGCGAATATTCGAAAAGCATATTCACTACTTACTTATAATTGAATAACTGTTTTTACTGTTTTGTTAAAATATTTTTAATTACTAAACCATTTCCTTATTAACGTAATAACGATAATACTTGTTGTGGAATTTCATTTGCTTGTGCTAATACAGATGTGGCTGCCTGACTTAAAATTTGTTGTTGTGTATAATTTGTCATTTCTTCTGCCATATCTGTATCCATAATTCCTGAATATGCAGAGGTCATATTCTCTCCTGTTTCTGCAAGACTGGCTGTAGCATATTCCAAACGATTTTGGAATGCACCAAGACGCGAACGACATTCTGTTAATTTTGCAATTGCATCATCTAATGTTGTCATAGCTCTTTCTGCACCATTTACTTTTGATACATCAATCGCATCAATATAAAGACTTGTAGAAGATACTTCTGTAATTCTTACATCCATTGTTTGAAATTCATTTGCACCAATCTGAATTGTCATAGAACCAATATCTGTAACTTCAATTGGATAATTTCCATTTTCTTCATCAATTGCAGTTGGTTCATAACTTTCATTTAAAAGGAAATCAATCATAAATCCATTACTATCTGTAATTTTTACACGATTTCCATCTGCAACAATAGAAGTTGTACTTGTAAATTTCGATACTTCATAATCACTTGGTAACGATACTTTTGCATTTGTACCTGTTTTATTGATAATATACACACCATCTTCTAAAACAGCACCTTCTGTACTTTCGCTAATTCCCATAGCTTCAGCTAATTCTTGTGTACAAGTAATTTCAATTCCTTCATCTGTCCCAAAATATTCAGACTTAATTACTAATGTCTGTGCTGTTTCATCTGCTTCAATCATACATCCAGCTTCTTGTGCAGCAGTACGAATTGCATATAAGTATTCATCATATGGCATAGAACCACTTACTTCTACGGTTACACCATTGATATTAATTGTGCCTTCCGGTAAATCTTCCGAATATTTTACTTCCATACCAGCTTGTGTTGCAGTTGCTTCTACATTTATCATATAAGTAGCAGGGTCTACTGTATCAGATACATACATACGACTTGCTTTTTCTGCGTACACACGCACATCAGAAGAACCATCTAAAAGTGGTTTTGTATTATATTCCGTATCTTGTGAAATACGGTCAACTTCTTTTTGTAATTCATCAATTTCTTCTTGAATACTTTGTCTTTCTGAAAATGCATTTGTTCCGTTTGCAGCTTGTACAGCTAATTCTCTCATTCTCTGTAACATACTGCTTACTTCATTTAATGCTCCGTCTGCAATCTGAACAACAGAAATTGCATCTGATGCATTTGTTTCTGCCTGGTCTAATGCATCAATCTGTGTTTTCATTTTATTGGAAATAGCAACACCTGCCGGATTATCCCCTGCATGATTTAATTTAATACCTGTAGATAAACGTTCCATAGATGCAGCTAATTTATTTTCAATACGTAATAATTGTCTGTTTGTAACAACGGCTGACATGTTACGATTAATAATCATACTCTTTTCCTCTCATATCCTTTTTCGCTTCCGTGCGTATCATTTGACTCCCATGTCATTTTATGCCAAATATATCGTCTTTTTTTGCAAAATACTTAACCTTATTGCAATCATATATTTGCTTTTTGTCGTGAATCGTATTATAATAACAAGCGAAAAAAGAAAAAGGAGGCTTATCCAATGGCAAAAGTTACAAAGGATACCATGATTGGCGAACTTCTTCACATTAATGCAGATATCGCTCCTATGCTTTTAGGAATTGGTATGCATTGTCTTGGTTGTCCATCATCTCAGATGGAAACAATTGAACAAGCTGCTATGGTTCATGGAATCAATCCGGATGATTTATTAGAAGATATCAATGACTTCTTAGAACACAATTAATAATTGTTAAAAAGAGGCTGTCACATAAAGTAACATACTATAAAAATATTGTTTTATATTCTAAAAAACTATATTTTGTATAAAATTTACTTTTTTGTGACAGCCTCTTTTATATTATGAATCAGAAAGTGAATATAACACTTCTAATGCATTTCCCTTTATAATTAATGTTCCATGTTCTTCCAAATAAGCTCCCATTGCAGGCTTATAATTTTTAAAAGATGCATATTCTGAAGAAATATTGCATATTTTATTAAATTCTTCCGGAGAATGATGACTTTTATGCAATAAAAGATAATAAGTATTTTTATATCCATCTTTATATAAGCTATTTTCTCCTGAATAATAGCTACCTAATGCATTCGCCAATTGTTCTACTTGGGAAAGATTTTCAAATTGAAACAGCTTTGTTAAATCTGCTCCTTCTTCTAATTCCGGAAGCACAATTTTTTCTGTTTCTTCTGTTTTTATTTCTGTTTCAGAATTTTCTTTTTCTTTTATTTGTTTACTATCTTTACATAATTGACGGAATAATCCTAAAATATCATCTGCTCCATGTAAATTTGCAAACAGATTTCCATTTTTTTCATCTTCGGTTTCTATTTCGGGATTAAATTCTGAAAACTTGGAAAAACGAGTATCTATTTCCTCCGGATATTCTACTTTTGTAATTTGTAATATAACATTTTCATCTACCATTGGAATTGCTTCTACCATAAGTGGAGTATTCTCTGCTTCAAATCCAAACTCATAATTTGCCTGTTCTATCATATCACGAAACAAATTTTTGGCTTTTTCAGTTCCATAAGCAAGTTCGCTGATTTTAATATGTCTTGCAGCCAAATCCTCTTTGGTTAATGTACAACGAATTTGATTTTCATTTACTTTTTCAATTTTCATTTTATCACTTCCTTATTCTGTAACCGTTTTTAATATTATCAACAACTATATCTTTTCTTACAAACATTTCATGCAGATAAATTACTATTACGAATATACAAAATTTTAAAAAATTTATTTTCCAAATTCTTTATAATTCTATTATATCTTATGTATTTTGTCTAGCATTTTCATAATAAAACAAATATAAAGATATTATAAATTTAACAAAATAATCCTTTTACTATTTGCTTACGCAAAAAATACCTAATGCAAAAAAGTAACTTAATTTTTACATTTTTTTAGAAAAACACTTGCATTTTCTATTTTTTTATGTTATATCTTTAACTACAAGATGCGTTCCGATAAAAAGGAGCTTATGCAAAACATTATTAATTCTATTATGTTTGGCAAATACAAGATTCTTTCCCATCTTGGTACAGGTACTTTTAGTACTGTATATCTTGCCAAACATCTTATCTTAGAGTGTTATCGTGCGATTAAAATTATCCCCAAATCCCCATCGCAACCGAATACACTATTAAATGAAGTACACATTCTAAAGTCTATGCATCATACACAAATTCCTATCATTTATGAAATAGAAGAAGATTCCGATAACTACTATGTGATAGAAGAATTTATAGATGGAGAATCTTTAGATAATTTTTTACTTCATCACTCACATATTTCCCTTGAATTTTTTTATCAAATAAGTGAACAATTATGTGAGATTTTTTCTTATCTCCATTCCAAACAACCTACTCCACTCCTCTACATGGATTTAAAACCAGAGCATATTATTTTATGTGGAATGGAAATTAAATTAATCGATTTTAATGTATCCACTTATATTTCAAAAACGGGAAACATCTGCTATCTTTTTGGAAATGAGAATTTTTCAGCACCTGAAATAAAACATAATGCTGTGCCCAATCTCACATGGGATATTTACAGTATTGGAAAGCTGATGCAATATTTATGTAATTTTATAGATGCACCTCTTTCTCCAAAAATTCACAACATTATCAAAAAGGCTACCCATGCAGAACCAACTTGTCGTTTTGAAACGGTAGACGAGCTTTCTTCTGCAATTTCCCACGAATATTTATCAATATGTCGGTCGCATTCTTGTACAACTATTCGCAATATAGCAATTATTGGAAGTCATAGTGGTTGTGGAACTACTCATATTGCATTATCTTTAGTTTCTACACTTAATTTTATGGGATATTCTACATATTACTATGAAAAAAATGAAACGAATCATCTCATGCAAATATCAGAAATCTTATCCCATATGAAAGAAGATAAGGGCCTTCTCTCATATCAGTTTTTTCAAGGATATCCCAATTACGGACAAGGAGTTGTATTGCCAACACCAAATCCATCTACATTCATATCTGTATTTGATTATGGCAGTTCCTGCAATATACAAAATATAAAAGCTGACCTTATTTTATTCATTTGCAGTAACAGTATTTGGCATATACAACAAACTTTATCAAAAAAAGAAACACTTTTTGCATTCCAAAACAATGTCAAAATTATTTGTAATATGGGACAAAAAACAACACATGATATACTTGCAAAATGGTTTCAATCACCTGTCTTTCTTTATTTCTATGATACAAATCCATTTCATATCACAGACGAAAAAGTCAAATTTACTTCCAAATTGCTTTGCAAAAAAAGGAGGACACATCTATTTTTCCATTCAAAAAAATGATTTATCACAAACAAGTCATAGGCTTCGGCAGTCCCGAACATGGTACCGGTACTACTTGTATCAGTCTTTCTGTTGCAAATTTTTTATACAGCAAAGAGAGAAAAAAAACTGCTTATCTGGAATTAAATCCTTCTAATCAAATTCATTTTCTTGGTACATATGCAAATAATCATGCATTCACTTATTTTGGTATTACATTATTCCCCAATGTAACACTATCTTCTTTACCACAGATTTTAGAACAAGATTATGAATATTTTATTTTAGATATGGGAATTTTAAATCCAAATACTGCCCTTACATTTTCCCAATGTGATAAACAATTTATCATTGGTAGCCTTAGTCTTTTGAAACAGCAAAGTGTCATTCAAAAAATAGAAACACTATTAAAAACTCCCCCTATTCACAAGGAATCCGTGACAATACTTGGAAATCCGGGCATAAAAGAATCCAATAGTGCTATTTTTTCAAAATCCTTTGCCAAAATAATAGATGTTCCTTTTATTGAAAATCCGTTTCAAATAGCCTCTGACAATTTTGGCTTTTATAAAAATTTATTAGAAAGGAATTAATATCACAATAAAAAAATAAAATTATATGGTTATGGTTGGAGCCTCAATGCTTAACTAGGCACAAACATCATTTAAGAAAAAGAGATATCGGAGACTGTCAAATGATGGTCTCCTAATTTTATAGTGTTTCTTAATCTAACTCCTATATACAAAGTTATCTTGAAAATAGTCAAATAATAAAGCAACTTACAAGTATCTATTTTACAAAAATAAGTCTGTTTTCTCTTAATACGAATTCTTTATAAAACAATTGATAATTGAATGAATAATTACTACATAACTTTATTAATTTTCTTTAAAATCCGACAATATATTTGAAACTGTATTCATACAATGTTATAATATTTTTATAAGCAAACATATAGAATGATAAATCTCATGTTTGCTTATAACTTTTATATAAAGAAAGGATTTTCACATGAGAAAAAAAGCTATCCCCATTTTTGTTGTATTGGGACTTATTTTTTTAATTGTTTCTATTTCCGGTATTTCCATATTAATTAAAAATTTTACACCTGGAAAAGAACGTATGGAATTATCAGAATACTATCATCTTACAGAAGATTCACAAATCCCTATTACATTAAATCATAGTGTATTAGATACTTATGCAACAAAAATAGATGGACATATCTATTTGGATTATCACTTTATCCATGATAACCTAAATTCTCGTTTTTATTGGGATACAAATGAAAATATTCTACTTTATACAACAGCTGACAGTATTATTTCTGCAAATGTAGAATCTACAAATTATTCTATTGGAAAGACTTCTACCAACCATGACAAAGTCATTGTAAAAGCAACTGCCGATTCTGCATGGGTAGATATTGAATTTGTAAAACAATATTCTGATTTTACATATACGTTGTATGAAGAACCAACACGCATTGTTATTACAAACGATTGGAAAGAAATTACAACTGCAACATTAAAGAAAAATACCGTTGTTCGTCAAAAAGGTGGTATCAAAAGTCCGATTCTTTGTGATGTTGCAAAAGGCGATTCCATTGTTATTTTAGAAACAGATGAAAAATTTACAAAAGTTTGTACAACAGATGGTATTACAGGATATATTTCTTCTAAATATGTAAAAAATACAAAAACAGAAGCTCTGACAAGTGACTTTGTTTCTGAAGAATTTACACATATCAAACTAAATAAAGCCATCAATCTTGCATGGCATCAAATGGGAGGAAGTTCCTCAAGAACACAAGCTGTTTCTGTATTATCAGATTCAAAAGGTATCAATGTATTATCTCCTACATGGTTTAAAGTAAAAGATAATACTGGAAATATTTCCAGTATTGCAGATAGCTCTTATGTAGATTATTGCCATAGCCAAAATGTAGATGTTTGGGGCTTAGTGAGTAATTTTGAAATAGAGGGAGTAAACACTAGCGAAGTATTAACGCATACTTCTTCCCGTCAAAATCTTGTAAATCAGCTTATTGCTGTTGCTTTACAATATAACCTTGATGGTATCAATGTAGATTTTGAAGCTATGAATGGTTCTGAAATTGGTGATTCTTATATCCAATTTATTAGAGAACTCTCTATCAAATGTGCTAACAATGACATTGTACTTTCTGTAGATGTTCCTGTTCCTGCACCATATAATGATTTTTATAATTATACGGAATTAGGACTTTTTGCAGATTATGTTATCCTCATGGCATATGATGAACACTACGGACAACAAAGTGGTGAAGGTTCTGTTGCTTCTTTAAGTTGGACAAAAGAAGCTGTTGATAATTTACTTGCCGAAAATGTTCCTGCTGACCAAATTATATTTGGTATTCCATTCTACACAAAATTGTGGAAATTAACACCAACAACAGAGGAAGCTACCGAAAACAATTATATGATTGCTTTTGAAAACTTAGGTATGAATACAGCCAAAGAATGGATGACAAATAACATTGATGAATGGACATGGCTCGAAGATTGTGGACAATATTATGGGCAAACCGTTCAAAATGGTATTACCTACAAAATGTGGTTGGAAGATACATCTTCTTTGGAACAACGCTTGCAACTTATGAAAGAATATTCTCTCGCAGGAGCAGGTTTTTGGAAACTTGGTTTAGAAAGCAAGAATGCTTGGGATACCATCATTAAATTTATTAACTAATGTTTATACACAAATTTTTATCTGATATAAGTTCAATAAAAATAGAATGATTATGGAACTTTTTAAATAATCAGTAATAAACGTATATCATTTCACAAATTAAAATAATAAAAAATACAAAGAAATTTTGGCATAAGATATACAAAAGGGTAAATTACATCTTATGCCAAAATTTTATTAAACAGCCGTTTTAAATTGTTTCTTCTTTATTCTTATTTTCATTTTTTACAGCTTTTATTTTATTTTTTGCAACGTACTGATTGTTACTTTCTATATTTTTTGGAATAATCGTACTTTTTTTATAATACCAAATTAATAAAATCAATAATAATAGCACAATCATAGTATTTTATCCTTTCAAATTTTAGTAGTTTCTCTAAATATAATAGAATACAAAATTTGCAATGACACTATTAAAATCTATTTGTAAAACATTCAAATATATTATAACAATTATTCATAACAAAATTACATTTTATTAAACATTAAATATAACGTATTTCTATACTTCATGCTCATATTCCTCATTGTCATTATTAAAAATTTCCTCATCTGCACTTTCAACTTCTTCATTTTCAGATGTTTCATCAATATCTTCTTCTACTTGTTCCTTCTGTTCAATGCCAAAACGAATCGGATGTTCTTCTACATAAGTTCTTGCTTTATGTGAATTATCTTTAAGATATGATTTTATCCTATCTTCGCTATTATACTTTTCTACAATAGAAAATAAACCGATAACACATATTGCTCCAAGTAATATAACAAGAAACATTGGAATAATGCTACTCAAACCAACTAATCCCACAGATATTCCTTCTAATATAGCTTCTAATAAAGCACTTTGTAACCCAAGCGTTGCAAAATAATCTATTACCATGTCACCAAAAAATGAAATATACTTACTTGCAACAATATAACTTCCCAGCAAACTAAAAATACTTATAACTACTGGAAGTACGCCTCCTACTACTTTATTCACAAGAAAATCTTTACATCTTGACCAAAATCCTGCTTGTTGACCTGCTACAATTGGTGTTATTTTATTATGTACACTTTCTAATGCGTAAAATGCTACTGCCGAAATAAAACGACTTTCATTTTCCGTATACAAATTTTCTGACGTATTACTTACCGCTTTTTTTACATATTGTTTTTCGTTTTCCTTTAACATTTTCAGAAATGGTTCCATTTCTTTCATACCTTCTTGTGAAAGTAAATTGGCATTTTCATATAAAAGTTCCTTATTACTTAAACTATTTAAGTATACTAAATCTTCGGAAGAAAGTGTATAATTATTTTTATCACAAAACGTTCGATATAAAAGCAACAACTGTTCTCTTTTTTCCACAGGCGTCTTATCTTTTAAAACAGCTTCTAATATTTCTATATAAGTCCCCATACCATTTTCAGCTTTTTCTTTTACTTCGTCAAATGCTTTCTCTCCTTGTTCAATCCCCTCTAAGATATAATAACAATCTGTTTTTAATTCTTCTTGGCTTTTGTTTGGAAAGTATCTCTGCAATGCTGTTGCTAAATTTTCAAGAGTTATTGGTATACCTTTTAAAGATTTATAAAGTTCTTCTTGAATTTTTTCAAATTGTTTACATTCAGCACTCATTATTGTATTCATCATAGTAGCTTCTGTTGTCATACTTTACACTTCCTTTCTTAAATAACGTGAGTCAAAAATTTACAATCAAAAGTACAAAAATATTGAATAAAAGTTATATTTTTATAACAACATCTATGCTTTCTATATATTTTTAACAATTTGTCGACCTCATATTAAATATCATCTTTTTATATCTTATTCTACATAAATTTCATCTATATCCTCTACTGTTTCTTCCATTTGAACACCAATAAGCAATCTTTCTTGATGAGAAGTTTCTGTATGTTCCTGAACAACTGTTTTTCTTTTTCTTATCCAATTTGAAATTGGCTTAATAATATGCGTAGAAATAAAATTATAACATCTATTCCACAATGAATTTGCAGATGGAATCACTATAGAATCTATCCAAATTCTTACCTTTTCATAAATTTCACTTAATTTCCCAAATGTAGCATCTACAAATCGCAATTTTTTATGGAACCTCGTTTCTAATTTCTGTCTTATCATTTTTCTATGTACATAAAGATTAAAGACAGCAATCGCACCTGCTACACACACACCTACTTTTGCAAACTTTAAAAATAATCCTGCCAAAAATACTCCACCAGCTATAGCTCCTACAACCGGAGAAGAAAACAACAATGTAGCCACAACTTTACTTGCTTTTTGTATTGCATTTTTGGCAAATACCCAAGAGCCTTGTTCTGCTACATCTTTTACAACTGCATCAATTTCTAAAGAATACGAAGCAAAAATCCCAAAATCTTCAGGAGAAATTTCTTCATTTTCTAAAGAACTTAATTTTCCTTCTTTTTGCAATGTATACAAAGCTACAGCCATATTTACAGCATTTTCACGCGTATTCATTGCCACAGCTTGTACCTTTTCCATATCCTCTTCCTTACATACTTGTTGAAGTGCTTCATAACATGGATTCTGAATAAATAAAACAGACGATTGTTCCACTTGTTCTGAAATCAGATTTATCATCTCCTCAATATCATCTTGAATTATTTTAGAATCCATATCTAATAAACCTTCTTTCATTGCATATGAAATATTCTCATATTCTTCTTTTTGCTTTTTCCATTCTTCATTTTCAAATTCCTGTCCTGCAACATATGTCATAGCTGTTATAACATTTGCTAAATAAGAATATTTCTGATAATTATCCATTTGTTCCATATTCTGTTCTAATTGCTGGCGAATCTCTTTTTCTGTCATATCAGATTCATACAAATGATAAAATTTATCCCTTCCACGTTTCACACTTTCAATAACTTCTTCTGGATTTCCTCCACATTGTACGATATCAGCTTCCATCTGTTCCGCCGATAAACAATATTTCTTAAAACGTTTTGAAACTTCTATATATTCTGATTGTGTAAATTTTAACATTTTCTTCATAAAGCTTTCACTCCTTTCCACGCTATACTTAATCAATAACATAACGGATACATCAATCTAAAATCTTTTTATTTTTAAGACTTTAGAAGCATTATAATTTTCTTCTGCAAAACTTATATAAAATATCTTTTCTTTATGGCTAAATTTTAACATTTTCCATAATGTAAAGTCATGTCATTTTTTGAGAATTTTTAAATTTTTCTTTCTTAAAAAACCAAATTTGCCAAACATGGCTTATACTTCTTCCCACTCTATCTTTCTACTATCTTCTTCTATTTCCATTACTTGTTGATAATTATTATCAAATGTAATTATCTCTTGTTGATTTTCGTTTTCATTCTGATTTTCATATTCATATGCATCTCTATCTGCAATCAGCTGAATTGTACGAAAATGGACTCCTGTTCTTTGTTCTGCAATTTCTTTTTTTCCATGATTCATATCCAATAATAC
>JAFWXB010000095.1 GCA_017523185.1 Lachnospiraceae bacterium
AAATACTGGAGGAGTAAATTAAAAGTTGCTGTCCGGTTGGGGTCAGATGCAAATGATTTCCAATTCGGTCAAATAATTTGACCCCATATTCTTTTTCGATTTCTGCAATTGCGAGGCTGACAGAAGGCTGTGTGATGTATAAACTTTTGGCTGCTGCACTCATACTGCCAAGGTCAGCAACGCGTGTAAAAATTTCTAGATTTCGAATCGTCATAAATATATCCTTATGTGTATTGGTAATTTTTTCGAAAAGTATTTGATAGATTTAGATATCTAATTCAAAAATTAAATCCATATCTTTTATTTTTCCATAATCAGATATAATGGTTGGAATATATCCGACATAGCGATAACCTTTTTTTGCATATTCATCTATAATCTGTCGATGTTGTTCTGATTTTGCACCAATAAATTTATTGATATGTATGGAAACGTATTCATATTTTTTCATTTTGTGATAGCTCCTTTCTAGTAAATAAGGGAATCTTTTTTTCTTAGAGGTATAATAACATATGTAATAGTTAGAATAGACTAACTGTTATGTAAGATATAGGTAAATACTTATGGCTTATATTGGTATATTAGCATTTTACAAATACTCTGTCAAATGTTAAAATTTTATCGAAGAAGTTTGTTAGGATTCATTTGTACATAATTTAAGTAAAAAACAAGTTAAAATAATGCTAATTTTTTCTGAAAATTGGTAGATGGACAGTGCCAAAATGAAACGAAATAGAACGTGATAAGTAGAATAATTTGTTACTTTGTAAACTCACGCAATTACTTCTTGATTGGTGTGGAGATATCAATATACCAAATATTTTGGTTTTTTGTTCACTGTTTTTTACAAGGCAAATGAAAACTGACAGGAGTTTATTATAACGAAAGAGAAGGGAGATTACAGCTATGAGCTATAAGCTTTCACAGCAGGAAACGGCAGCGCTTTTTGAGAAACTTTCTGAGAAGTATGATATCTACGCTCCAAAGCGTTTCAAAAATCAGGGTCGTTATTCTGAAACAGATGTCATTAAATATGACAAAATTGCATCCCTTGACGAAGTGGTTTGGGATGAAAAATCTGATTATCCTATGAAAGAAGTATTGTCACCAATTCAGCAGGCAATCTTCTATTTCACAGAGGATGAATTCCGTGCAAGTAAGGGTAAAAATCGCCCAATGCTTATTTTTGCACGTCCATGCGACATCAACGCAATGAAAGTACAGGCTAGAATTTATGCAGGCAACGGTGGATACGTTGATATGTATTATGAACGTATGCGTGAACTTGCAAAATACATTCTTATGCCATGTAACGGTGGCGATGATACTTGTTTCTGTGTAAGCATGGGAACTAATGAAACAAGTGATTATTCTATCGCAGTAAAACCTACAGAAGATGGTATGTTCTTCGAAGTAAAAGATGAAGACCTTGCTGCATACTTTGCTGATGCTGCAAATGCAGATTTCGCTCCTGAATTTGTTCAGGAAAACGAACTTACAGCAGTTATGCCTGAAATTCCGGACAAAGAAGTTCTTAATGCACTTAAGAAACATGATGTTTGGAAACAGTTTAACGGACGTTGTATCGGATGTGGTGCTTGTACCATCGCTTGTTCTACATGTACCTGTTTCACAACCCGTGACATTATTTATGGAGACAATCCTGAAGTTGGTGAAAGAAGACGTGTGGCTTCTTCTTGCCAGATTGATGATTATGCAAAAGTTGCAGGTGGTGGCGATTATCGTACAACAGCCGGTGACCGTATGCGTTATAAAATGCTTCACAAATTCCATGACTATAACAAACGTTTCGGCGAAGGCCATATGTGCGTAGGTTGTGGACGTTGTACAAGCCGTTGTCCGGAATTTATCTCAATTACAACAACATTAAAGAAAATGAATGCTGCTGTTGAAGAGATTAAAAAAGAATTAGGTAAATAAGAAAGGAGACGAGAAAATGACAAATTATGTTCAGCCTCAGGCTTGCGAAATTTTAAGCGTAAACCATGAGACAGATATCGA
>JAFWXB010000096.1 GCA_017523185.1 Lachnospiraceae bacterium
AATCGGAGGAAATATTAACGACACCGACAAAAGAATTTACACAAGAAGAAATTGATAAAATACGTGAAGAACAAAAAATAGTTGCATTAAATGAAATTTGGAGAAATTATTGTGTAACAGCAACATTTGAACCGGGGTCTGTACAAAAAGCATTTACAATTGCAGGTGGTTTAGAAACCGGAACGATTTCTAAAAATAGTACCTTTGTTTGTGATGGAGTAGAAAAAGTAAATGGACAAGATATAAAATGTGTAAATAGAAGTGGACATGGAACAGAAACATTAGAAAAATCATTAATGGATTCTTGTAATGATACGTTAATGCAGATGGCATCTCGTATTGATATGGATAATTTTCTTCGTTATCAGCAAATGTTTAATTTTGGTTTAAAGACAGGTATTGACCTTCCAATGGAAACAAATACATCAACTGTTGTCTTTACAGAAGAAAATATGAAGCCAATTGATTTAGCAACAAACTCATTTGGACAGAACTTTAACGTAACTATGATACAGATGGTAAGTGCATTTTCTTCTTTAGTAAATGGTGGAACATATTATGAACCTCATCTTGTTAGTAAAATTGTAAATGAAGATGGTGGAACTGTTTCTGTTATACAGCCTACTGTTTTAAAGCATACTGTATCAGAAGATACAAGTACTACATTATGTGATTATTTAGAAAGTGTTGTTTCAGAAGGAACAGCCTCTTATGCAAAAGTAGATGGTTATTCTATTGGTGGAAAAACCGGTACAGGTGAAACTTATCCACGTGGAAATAATCAGTATTTAGTATCATTTATGGGATGTGTACCGGCACAGAATCCGGAACTTGTTATTTACTGTATTGTAGATAAACCAAATAGTGTAGACCAAGCACATAGTTATTATGCACAAAATATTGTGCGTGAAATTTTAGAAGAAATTCTTCCATATATGAATATTTATCCGGACGAAGAATTAACAGGTATCAATGCTGATTTAGATATTACAGGAGATGATGTTTATTTTTCCGGAGTACGTGACGGAGAGTATCTTCCAACAGAAAACTAGGAATAACCTCATAATTGCCTACATAATATAGAATAAAGGGCAATTATGAGGTTTTTTATGGAAAGAACAAAAACTTATAATAGAAAGAAAATATGTATATTTGGGCTTGGAGTTCTTTTAGGGAGTTGTATTTTAATTGGACGTTTAATATATCTTATGCTATTTCAGCATGATTATTACACAGAAAAGGCAATTCAACTTCAACAACGAGAACGTCAAATAAAAGCTGCAAGAGGAGAAATTGTAGATAGAAATGGTGTTATTTTGGCAACAAATGAGGCAGTTTGTACGATTTCCGTAGTACATAACCAAATAACAGATATAGAAAAAGTAATTGCAATTCTTTGTAAAGAATTGGAACTTTCCGAAGAATATGTAAGAAAACGTGTAGAAAAAGTAACCTCCATAGAAAAAATAAGAAGTAATGTACCAAAAGCAGTTGGAAAACGAATCTTAGAATATCATTTAGATGGTGTAAAAGTAGATGAAGATTATAAAAGAGTATATCCATATGAGGAATTAGCTTCAAAAGTATTAGGATTTACAGGTTCTGATAATCAGGGAATTATTGGATTAGAAGCAAAGTATGACTCCTATTTACAAGGAAAAGATGGTACAATTCTTACATTTACAGATGCAAGAGGGAGAGAAGTATCTGATTTGGAAGAATCAAGAATAGAACCTATTACAGGAAATACATTAAGTATTTCGATTGATTATAATATTCAATCGTATTGTATGCAAATGGCAGAAAAAACATATTTACAAAAAGACGCAGATAGTGTCAATATTATTGCAATGAACCCTCAAAATGGAGAAATTCTTGCAATGGTAGATTATCCGGAATTTAATCCAAATCAGCCATTTACATTAATTGATAAATATAGTATGTATGATGGAACGGAAGAAGAACAAAATTATTTAAATGAGATGTGGAGAAATCAATGTGTAAGTGACACATATGAACCGGGGTCTACCTTTAAAATTATTACAACAGCAGCAGCATTAGAAGAAAAGGTTGTAACAGTTAATGATTCTTTTTATTGTCCCGGATATATTTTGGTAGAAGATAGACGGATTCGCTGTCATAAAACAGTAGGCCATGGTGCAGAATCTTTCGTAGATGGAATTAAAAACTCCTGTAAGCAAGAAGAATCGAAACTGCACCAAAAATAAAATTTTATAATTTTTCAAAAATACCATCTAAAGAATTTTTAAATGTATTTGAAAAATATAAAAGCATTTTTTCTTTATCAATTGTATTTTTATGTTTAATGGTATCAATAACACATAAACTTTCAATGTGACTAAATTGACGAGCAACAAATTGTTTGTAGTCAATATCTAAGGACTTTCCATAATGTTCTTCAATTTGAGTAATTGCATTAAGTGTGATAGGATAAAATTTTTTATCAAAAAGTTGAGTTAGTTTATCACAAGCAATTGGGTCATTGACACAATTGCTAAGATATGTATTTTGTTCTATGTAATTTGTGCCAAGTGTAAAAATGGTTTCAAAATCAAAAACATCAATAACATTATTGGTAAATTCTAATATTTCTTGTTCTATCTGCCATTCTAAAAGTTCATAAATATCTGCAAAATGATAATAAAAGGTTTTTCGATTGATTTGACAGGCATTTACGATTTCACTTACTGAAATTTTAGATAAAGGTTTCTTTTGCATGAGAGATTTTAATGTTTCTGCCAGCATTTTCTTTGTGTTTTGAGAGGAAATATGTTGT
>JAFWXB010000097.1 GCA_017523185.1 Lachnospiraceae bacterium
ACAAATTATCATTTGCATAAAGCGTTATATTCCGGACATAATGACCACAACTATTTTGAAATTGCACATACAGTAAAACGTTTATATGATATGGGTGGTAATAAATTAAAACTTTATAATTTTACGGATAACCATGATGTAGAACGTATTTATACAAAATTAAATAATAAAGCACATTTTGCACCAACACATATTTTGACATATACACTTCCGGGTGTTCCATCTGTATATTATGGTTCTGAATTTGGAATTGAAGGAAGAAAAGAACGTTGGTCTGATGATTCTTTAAGACCGGCATTACGTTTAGAAGATTTTGCAGATGCAATTTATAATAATGAATGTACAAAACTTATTGCACGTTTAGGAAAAGTTCGTCAGGCAGTAAAAGCATTATCTTATGGTGATTATCAGCAATTATTCTTAACAAACAGACAATATGCATTTTCACGTAATTTTGAAGGTACAAGTGTTGTAGTAACTGTAAATAATGATGATAGTGATTATGTATTGACACTTCCGGTAGGAAATGCACAAGAATATATTGGCGCATTATCCGGACAGAAAGTTTCTGTTGTGAATGGAAATATTGTAGTAAATGTAAAAGCAAATTTCGGAGATATTTGGGTACCATATACAGGCGAAAATATGTTTGAAATAGAAATAGGCAAAGAACCTGTATTAGAAGATGAAAAATTCCAAGAAGAAGATTTTGTCGTAGAAACAGAAGAAGTTATAGAATTACCGGAAGATATTTTTGTAGAAGAAGACTTATTTACAGAAATACCAACACAAGAAGTTGTAACACAAGAACCGGAAGTTTGTGTAGAAGAAAATAATGAAAATAATGAAGTTGTAACAGAAACAGTAGAATCAATTGTAGTAGAACCAACTGCAAAAGAACTTGCACAAGCTGCTTATGAAAAAGCATTTGAAGAAGGAAGAATTGCAGGACTTCAGGAAGCTATTTTAGCAATTATGGAACGTAACGGATATGTAACAGACCAGATGAGAAATGATGTTCGTAACCAAGTGCATATTCCATCGTTAATTACTTGGGTAAAGAGTTTTCGATAGATATGTTAAAAGAGAATGTGATTTATAAACTATAAATGAGCAAAGTTAGAATATTGCACAAAATTGTCTGTATGAAAAAGATATATTTTTGATTATAATAAAAAATGTATTTGTTCGACAAATAAATTAACAATATTTTTGTGTGATTTTTGATATTTTATCAATTATAATTATAAAGATACAAATGGTATATAATGCTTTTTGATTTTTTTATAATGATTGAACTGGTATTATAGTATTTTTTATAGAAAGCTTCGTTTTATTAGATATGATGTCTAATAAAACGAAGTTTTTGTTTTTATAAAAATGGTGATTTTTGTTATACATATTTTTTTAAGATAGTAATCATATTTAGTTGCTGATTCGTTAGTAGGGGAGAAAAATAGCATAACTTGGGATAGTTTTTAATATGATACAACTTTGACACAATTTAATGCTATAATGATGTATCGTAGTTTATAAAATATAAAATGAGGATAATGTATGTTTCAAATATTAATTATAGAAGATGATGAAGCTATTTCTAATTTGATTTGTACCACATTACAATCTGAAGGGTATCAATGTACTTGTGCTTTTGATGGAGAAATGGGTGCTGATTATATGGAAAAAGGAAAATGGGATTTAATTTTATTAGATATGATGCTTCCGATATTTAGTGGATATGAGTTGCTTGAATATAATGAAAGAATTCGAACTCCTGTGATTATCATTTCTGCTATGGGGCGTGTGGAAGACCGTATAAAAGGCTTAAAAATGGGAGCAGATGATTATCTATGTAAACCGTTTCAGATAGGAGAATTGGTTGCTCGTGTAGAATCGGTGTTACGCAGGGTTGGGAAAACAGAGTCTGTGTTAGAGTATTATGGAGTAATGATTTATTTGCAAGAAAGATGTGTTATGAAAGATGGAAAAGAGATTAAATTAACGGTAAAAGAGTTTGATTTATTGGAAACCTTAGTACGCAATAAAAATATTGCATTGAGTCGTTGTTTTTTGTATGAAACTGTTTGGGGCGAAGAATATGCAGGTCAAACGCGTACTTTAGATAATCATATCCAACGTTTGCGAAAAAAATTGGATTGGGAAGATGTGATTCAGACAGTTTTTCGAATTGGATATCGTCTATATGTACCACAAGAAAGCAGGAGATAAATGCGTTTTTTTACAAAATTATTTTTATGTACAATAGTTTTAATGACAATGGCATTGTCATTAGCTGAATATTATACAGTTTCGTTGAGTTTGGAATCGGCTGTTGGACATCAAGTGGAAAATGGTTTAGAACAACATCAATTGATTACATATGCAATTCGCTCGGGAATGTTTAATGCTTCTATGGAAGATGATTTGCAAGAAGAAACTGTAAAAGATATTGTTATACAGACATCAGAAGCAATGTCTGTGCAATTGCAAGTATATAATTTGGAAACAAAGGAAATTATATACAGCAATAGTTATTTTGGTAATCAGGATGTGTTTTCTAATACAAATATAGAATTGACAGAAGGATATATTACATATGAACTGCTGGAACAAGAACAAATGTGTTTTCTTTGTGTGAAAAGTTCTTTTTTACAAAGTGGATATACATTGGAATTATTAACGATATGGAATGTAACGAAAATTTTTGAAGAAACTTCTATGTTGCAAATTCAGTATCAAAAAATTTTCTTTGTTGTAATGTTTGTTGCTGCATTACTTATGTTTGTTTTTTCTTGGATATTGACAAGACCCATTAAACGATTAACAGAAGCAAGTGAAAAGTTTGCAAAAGGAGAATATAGTTGTCGTATTGACACAGTTACAAAAGATGAAATTGGAGATTTAGCAAAGACATATAACCAAATGGCAGATGCTTTAGAAGAAAAAATTCATGCTTTGGAATTTACTGTACAAAAACAAGAAGATTTTGTAGCAAATTTTGCTCATGAATTAAAAACACCTATGACAAGTATTATTGGGTATGCAGATATATTATATCAAAAGGAACTTTCGTTTTTAGAAGTGCAAAAAGCAGCAGGTTATATTGTAAATGAAGGAATGCGTTTAGAAGCATTATCGTTTAAATTGTTACAAATGATTACACTTGAAAAAATGGATTTTTTATTAGAAGAAACAGATATGCATTTGTTTTTCCAAGATATAGAAAGTTCTATTTCTGTAACTGCTCAAAATAGAAATATTTTGTTGAAATTTTCATGTGAAAAGGCTTTTGTGCGTTTGGAATATGATTTGTTTAAAACTATGATATTAAATTTATTAGATAATGCTTTGAAATCGGGTGCAGATAAAGTGGAACTAAAAGGGATACAAAGCAAAAATCAATATATAATATCGATAAAGGATAATGGTAGAGGGATTCCCAAAAATCAATTAGAACGTATTAAAGAACCTTTTTATATGGTAGATAAATCACGTGCAAGAAAAGAAAATGGAGCAGGGCTTGGGCTTGCATTATGTGAGAAAATAGCCATTCTTCATAATACAAAATGTGTATATGAAAGTAAAGAACATATAGGAACGACAGTTACAGTACACTTGAATATATGTGATGAGGAAATAATGTGAATAAAAAATATAAAAATAATACAATTATAATAACTTTATTGTTTGGTAGCATAATTTGTATAATGGGAATATGGATACCTAACTTGCTATTAGAACAAAAAAAGCAAGAAATTTTGCATAGTTCCGGTAAAATTTCGTTTAATGAAATAAGTCCTTATGGGGCAGATACAACACAAATGCAACAACAATTAAGTCAGGCAATTAAAACGACAGAAGAAATAACAAAAGAACTCAAACAGCAAGAAAGTATAGAAGATACACAAGTGGATACCAATCTGCAACAAGAAAATACAGAAAAAGAGTTAGAAAGTATGGTAGCATCAAAAACGGAAAAGTCAGTTGTATTACTAATGGATTTTTTGAGAATTTGGGAAGAAAATTTAGAAAGTTTTGGGATAGAAGACTTATGGATGGAAAAAACATTACAAATTTCTAAGAAAAGCAGTTCTTTAGATAAAGATTGTCAGATACTTTATGCAAATATTACAGATGAGAATATGGTTTATCAGACAGAAATTCTAGCAGATTCTTTTTACGGAATTCCCGTTTGGTTAAAGATAACATCAGTACCTGTTTCTGATGAAAATATGGAAGATGCTAAAATTTTCTTTTCTACTTTTTTAAATGCATATTCGGAATTTACACATTTGGAATTTAAAGAAATTGCTGAAATAGAAGAAAATGATTTAAAAATAGATAAAATTCTAATGGAAAAGGACAAACTAAATAACTTCATAGCAGAATCTAAAACAGATAGTAGTAAATACAATATAGATAATAAAATAATAAAGTATATAGATGAGTTTTATGCCATTAGTGAAGATGGGAGATTTCAAGTGGTTTTTCAATATTTTGAAGTTTTAAATAAAAAAACGTCAAAGATAGAAAATCAAATTTGTATTAGATTAGTGGAATAGTATAAATAATTAGGAAGATGTATTTCTAATGAATGAAATAAATCTCATACTTGAAATGTATAGAGTATTCAGTAGTGGGTAAGGGGACTTATTTATATTTGGTCATGAGTGAGTAGCAAAATGAGGATTTAGAATATCTGATTGACTTAATCAAAAATAAAACTGTTGGAAATAAAAAAGTATAAGAATTTACAACTTTGACACAACTTTATGAAAAGTTAGAGACATCTGTTTGATATCTTTAATATAACAAAAAACGAATAGTTATGTATTGTAAAAAATACAATGCATAGTTTTTGGAATAGATTGGCAAACTTGAATACAGAATACAAAATTTTCTAATTCAAATTTGTATAATATTGCGTGATAAAAATATTTCCCAAAATTCGTCTTAGTTTATATATGGAGGTCTTAACAGATGAAACGTAAAGGTAAGTTATTAAATCGAGTGTGTTTTATACTTGCAATTGTGAATATGTTTTTAATAAGTTTATTAATGTTTCGTATTGTAAGTTTTTTTATAGCAAATGGTATATCTATGTTAGATAAGGCAATCAATAGTCGAAATTATTCCATAAATAAAAACGAAGCAATAGAAATATATAGCAATACAGATGAGAAGCAAGTGCAAAGTATGAATAATGAAAATGAAAAGAATCATATAAATCAGAATCCGGAAATAGATATGAAAAATGCTTCAAAAGAAGAAATACAACAATGGAAATTAAATTATATTTTAACACATTCGGAATTATATACATCAGATTTACAAGAACTTGTACAAAAAAATTCGGAAACAATTGATTATGTATATGGATATCCCAATTATGTAGCAAATTTGAATCAAGAAAGAAGTTTCATCACAAATGAAAACGATATTGATTTAACAAAAGAAGTAAGAGAAGATACGATTCCATTGCTATTACAATGGGATACAAGATGGGGCTATATTTCGTATGGAACAGGAATGATTGGATATACAGGGTGTGCTCCAACTTGTCTTTCTATGGTTGCATTGTATTTGACAAAAAATCCAATATACACACCCATATATATTGCAGAACGTGCAGAAAACCAAGGGTATTATTGTGATGGCGTTGGGACAAGTTGGAAATTTATGGACACAGGTTGTAAACAGTTTGGAATCAAAGCAAAAGAATTGCCATTACACGAAAATTCAATGAAAAAGGCACTA
>JAFWXB010000098.1 GCA_017523185.1 Lachnospiraceae bacterium
CAGATTGTTATGAAGCACTTTGGGAGTTTGAAAAAGCCATTGAATGTTATAAAAAAGATTTGGAAGTAGAACCAGAAGCAAAAGAGTGGATTTCATCAGAAATTGGTACATTATATGGATATTTGGGGGAATATGATAAAGCAATAGAATGGTTTAATAAAACACCTGATGATGAAGATTATTATGTGGATATGTCAGAAATTTGTATATTTCAGGATAAGTTAGATGAGGCTCTTGCATGGTTAGAAAAAAAGTTAGAGAAAGCAGATACACCAAAAGAAAAGAGTTCTGCATTTGGAGAATTGGCTTCTTTTTACCAGACTTATATCAAAGATTATAAAAAGGTTCTTTCTTATAAAAAAGAAGCTCTTACATTAGAAACAAATACATATAACTTATATAATATAGAATCTGACATAGCAGAATTGTATTTCTTATTGGGAGATAAGAAACAAGCAAAAATTCATGCAGAAAAATCATTCGCGTATTTTAAAGAATCAAATAGTGGAACAGAAGATGATTATTTGAATTATAAAGAATATCGTCCTGCAAGACTTGCTACATTTGCTTGGAATTATATTGCATTAGGTGAAACAGAAAAAGGCTTACAGATGCTTTGTGATATGTCAAATTGCACAAAATGCAGACAATGTCGTCATAAGGCTTGTTTTGAAGGACCATGGTATGAAGGATTGTATTATGAAGCAATTGGAGAGTATGACAAAGCAAAAGAATGTTATGAACGAGGATTAAAAATCAAACCACATTCTTTGGCACTTCGATTTGCACTAAGAGGTATTCAGAAATTAATAGATACAAAAAAGAAAATAATTGTTATCTGAATAATTTTAGCTATAATATATGAGATTGTGACTTTTTTATCTAAAATAACATGAATTCGATAAATAAATAAAAATTATATGTTGTATTAAAAAAGTGAAATTTTAAATAGGATAGTTTCTTAATTTTGAACAAATAACTATAATTGTTGGATTTATGTTAATTATAAAAAATAAGTAGTATGGATGAATTATTTTTATAAAATATTGATATACATTCCCAAAAAGGAGAATTTATGATTATTGGAATTGACTTAGGTACGACCAATAGTTTAGTGGCGTATTTTACAAAAGAAGGTCCAAAAATTATTCCAAATCGTCTTGGAAAACATTTGACACCTTCCGTAGTTAGTATTGATGAGCAAGAACAGATTTATGTAGGCGAAGCAGCCAAAGAAAGAATGTTATTATATCCGAATAGTGCAGCAAGTGTATTTAAACGTGATATGGGAACAAAAAAACAGTTTTCGTTATTACATAAAACTTTTTTACCGGAAGAACTTTCTTCTTTTGTGCTTCGTTATTTAAAAGAAGATGCAGAAGCCTATTTGAAAGAAGAAGTAACAGAAGCAGTTATTAGTGTGCCTGCTTATTTTAATGATGCCAGAAGACGTGCAACGAAACGAGCAGGAGAATTAGCAGGACTAAAAGTAGAGCGAATTATTAGTGAACCAACAGCAGCAGCAATTGCTTATGGTTTGTATCAACAAAAAGAAAATGCAAGATTTCTTGTGTTTGATTTGGGAGGAGGTACATTTGATGTATCTATTTTGGAATTAACCGGTACAATTTTAGAAGTACGAGCAGTTGCAGGCGATAACTTTCTTGGTGGAGAAGATTTTACAGATGTTATAGAAACATTGTTTTTTAATAAATATTATAAAATAGATAAAATGACATTAGATGAAAAAACGCTTCGCCATATTCATAAACAGGCAGAATTATGCAAAATTGGATTTTCTGATAATCAGAAATCTGTCATGAAGTGTAAAATCAATGATGAACTTTATGAAATGGAATTAGATATTGGAAAATATGAGGAAGCATGTGCAGATTTATTATTGCGTATTCGAAAACCTGTAAAAAGAAGCCTTTCGGATGCACATATTCGTCTTTCGGATATTGATAAAGTTGTACTTGTAGGTGGTGCTACAAAAAATGTTGTTATTCGACGATTTGTAAGTAAATTATTTCGTATGCTTCCAGATGTTACGATTAATCCGGATGAGGCGATTGCTCTTGGTGCAGCAATTCAAGGAGCAATGAAAGAACGAAAAGAAGCAATTCGTGAAGTAATTTTAACAGATGTATGTCCATTTACACTAGGAACAGAAGTAGTACGAGAATGGGATAATAACCGTTTTGAAGATGGGATTTTTTGTCCGATTATTGACAGAAATACTGTGATTCCGGCAAGTCGTACGGAACGCTTGTATACGGTATATGATAATCAGAAGAAAATTCGTGTGAATGTATTACAAGGGGAAAGTCGTTTAGCAGAAAATAATTTGTCACTTGGTGAGATTGTGATTGATATTCCACCAACAAAAGCCGGAAAAGAAGCTGTAGATGTAACATACACATATGATATTAATTCTATTTTAGAAGTAGAAATAAAAGTCATTTCAACACAAGAAGTAACAAAACAGTTATTCCGTGGACGAGATGTAGATATGACAGAGGAAGAAATCAAAGAACGTTTTGAAATGCTTTCTTACTTAAAAATTCACCCAAGAGATAGAGAAGAAAATAAGTATTTGTTATTGCGTGGAGAACGTGTATATGAAGAAAGTATTGGAGATGACCGATTTTTTACAGAAGCAGCTATTCGTAAATTTCAACTGGCATTAGATTCTTATGATAATGCAGGTATTGAGCGTGCAAGAGAAGAATTTAGAAGATTTTTGGAACACATGGAGGAGTAATTTAAAAAGGCTATGCAATCATTTTTGATTGTATAGCCTTTGAAATTGTTATAATAGTATTTATCGTTTATGTATTACATAATTTTTTTCAGAAAGCAGTTGAACTGCAAAATCTAAAGCATTTTCATCATAAAATTCAATACGAAGTACACCTTCTTCAAATTCACGATTGTGAATAATTCCAATATTTTTAATACTGATGCCTTTAAATGCGAGAATACTTGCAATTATCGCAATTCCACCGGCTTCATCTGCTAAATCCAAATAAATTTCATGTATTTGATGATAAACTTTGCGATTTGGAATGGTAATTGAATCGCGATAATCTTTGGCACTTTGGAATTTATCAAGTAAAGCATTGGAATTTGCTTCTTTAATATCTTGACGTAAGTCTTGTAAGGTATCAACCCCTTCATTGATGCAGAATACATGGTTTATATGATGAAGTATGATACAGTTCACGGCAGATTTGACGGCGAAGTATACGCAAAAGACGGCAAACTTTACGTTAAC
>JAFWXB010000099.1 GCA_017523185.1 Lachnospiraceae bacterium
ACCATTTATTTTTGTCAAATCCGGTAAATCTTCTAATACTGTTACATGGTCTATTTCTTCTATTGGTATTTCATATTCGATATTTAAGTGTTCACATATAACTGTCTGTTCTGAAACATATACTTGCATAGGCGTAAATTCCAACATTATCATCCAAACACTTGAAATTGGAATAATTAAAAGTAATAAAAAAGCAACAACTTCTAATATCATACACGCAGGTTTTGCTAAATTCATTGTTGTTCCCATTCCCATACGATTTTGAATCATAAAATGATTATCATTTTTATTATAATAAATAAATCCAAAAATCCAATTTTTATCATCATCGGAAGCATCAATAATCGTTTTTTTTGTATCATATTTTTTATCAATATCCTGCAATTTCTTTATAAGACAAATAGCTATTCCAATTACGATAATTGTATAAATAATCGAACCAACAACAGTTCCAATTACTACAAATTTCCTATCCCACATAATGCCCAACAGAAACCATGTAAATATCGTATTCACCCAAATACAAATAAGCCAAAAATTTTTCCAAACTTGTTTTTTTGCTCGTGCAAAATTCAAATTGATATCACTATCACAACTAATTACAGAAATCTTCTGTTTATCTGTCCACACAGCACTCACATAAAACAAATATGTGCATAAGGTAAATGTAGCAATGACCCATGCTAAAACTTCATAACCATATCCTTTAAAATGCGAAAACCCAATAATTGTTGGAATTGTACCTATTATCATAGGTGGTAAAAAATGCAGTAGTTTGACTTTTCTTGCCTCTCCAACTGTTTTTAATTCTGTATATCTTGTATCGTATTCTTCTATCCAACCTCTTTCTAATTTTAAATTTTGAATTTTTCTATTGGCAACGGCAAACCATACCGTTGGTAAAAAAGCGACTACAAGTATCCATGCCATCCATATTGTCATTTCAATAGAAAAATATGGAATAAAAAATGTCACAATAGGAATTATCCCTAAAATTATCATGCTTCCTTTTAATTGTTTCCTATATTCTGCAATAATTTGTTTTACTTTTTCATCATTTCGCAATTCAGGCTTTAATGTTGCACCAAAACAATATGTCTTTTCCCCTGCACCACGCAATAGAAAATACATAAGAAATATAATTGGATACATTGTAATAAAAAATGTCAATTTTATAAATAAATCCATATGTAAACCTGCCTTTCTTTTTATATCGTAAAAATATTCGTCACATAATGCAAAGAATTTTTCTTTTGTAACGCCCCTAATTTTCGCTTCTGATATTACACGTTGAAGTAATTCTTTTGTTTCTTCTGGAAGTTCTTCTGAAAATTCCATGCGTTCACGTACTTTTGCTCCATTTCGTCTATCTGTATAAATATACCCTTCTTGCTTCAAGAGTTGATATGCTTTATTTACTGTCATTGCATTGATACCAATTTCTTCTGCTAAATTTCGTACTGTTGGAAGTTGCTCTCCCGACTTTAATCTTCCATCTGAAATCCCAATCACTATTTGATTGCGAATTTGAAGATAAATTGGAATATCTGAATATTCATTAATTGCAATTACCATCTTCTCCACCTCATTTCTTATCTGAAAAAATAAGTTATCTTTACTTTCAAAATATTATATTTTATATTACTCTAATACTCTTTATCTTCATATGTCTTATTTGTATTATATATTATAATACAAATAAGACATATAGTCAATACAACAACAAAAAAGACAGTAATATTTAAACAATATGTACTCTCCTTACTGAATGTCCAGTAAAGAGGGTACATATATAAACATTCTGTCTTTTATAATATTTTTATATTTAATTATGGTGTTGTTGTACCGGTTTCCGGTTGTGTCGTAGGTTCTGTTGA
>JAFWXB010000100.1 GCA_017523185.1 Lachnospiraceae bacterium
ATTACTTATTATTTTGTAGATAATGAATTTTATTTTGCAGGAAATAGTCCATATAATAATATCTATGAGGATGTCGAAAAATTTGCTTATTTTTCAAAAGCAGTGCTTACAGCATTGCCATATATTGATTTTTTACCGGATGTTATTCATTGTAATGACTGGCAAACTGGTTTAATTCCTGTATTTTTGAAAGCTCATTTTCAGCAAGATAGATATTATATGGGAATAAAAACCATATTTACAATACATAATATGAAATTTCAAGGCAGATGGCGAGTAAATGAAATTCAAGACATTACAGGATTGCCTGAGCATATTTTTACAGCAGATGGTTTAGAATCATATGGAGAAGCCAATTATTTAAAAGGTGGTCTTGTATACGCAGATGCTATAACTACGGTAAGTCCAAGTTATGCAAAGGATATTATGACGGCTGATGGTGGGGAAGGATTAGATGGTTTACTATGTACAAGAAAAGATAATATATATGGAATTGTAAATGGCATTGATTATGACGAATTTAATCCAAATGCTGACCCATTTATGGTATCGCATTTTAATACAAAAACAGTTTCCAAAGGTAAAAAAGAGAATAAAACAGCATTTCAAAAGGAAATGGGGCTTCCTGCAAAAAGTGATGCATTTTTAATTGGAATGGTTTCTCGTCTTACAGACCAAAAGGGATTTGATATTGTAGCATATGTTATGGAAGAAATGCTTTCTACAATGAATGTTCAATTTGTGGTATTAGGGACTGGGGAATATCGTTTTGAAGAAATGTTTAAGTATTTTCAGAGCAAATATCCGGATAAAATAAGTGCGTATATTGGATATTCAGAAGAAAAAGCACATAAAATTTATGCTTCTTGTGATGCTTTTTTAATGCCATCATTGTTTGAACCTTGTGGATTAAGTCAAATGATGTCTATGAGATATGGTACAATTCCAATTGTAAGAGAAACAGGTGGCTTAAAAGATACTGTTATACCATATAATGAGTATGAAAATACAGGAACAGGATTTTCTTTTACAAATTATAACGCACATGAAATGTTAGATACAATTCGTTATACATATAATGTATTTACTGACCATAAACGAGTATGGGAAGATATTGTGAAACGAGCAATGGAAGAAGATTTTTCGTGGAATGTATCAGCAAAGCAATATGAAAAACTATATAACAATTTATAAAAAATAGGAACATGAAACGGAATGAACCAAGTAATAAAAACTTGTGTTCATTCCGTTTTTTAGTCTTATTTAAAAAGAAAGTTGTTTTGTTTCTCTGTTGTAATAATAAGCATGGTCGGAGAGAATTTCCTCTTTTTTCAGTTGTGTTTCATTAACTTCCAGAATCATTTGTTTATAATCAGATAAATTACAGGAAGCTTCGTTTATAGGAATAAGAATTACTTCATGTATACTGCTTGGAATAAGAACAAAATTACTTTCGAAAGAATTTGCAATCTGTTCTAATAATCCTGAATAAAGAATACAAGTAGCTCCATGAATTTTAAACTGATTTGTTAAAAGGAACATAGGTAGGTCATCAACAAAAGGGAAATCTTCATCTACAAGGTTTGAAATAACATCTTCCATTGGTTTTAAGCGATGAGGTAAATGTGTTGGTGTATTTGTTTGAGCAAGTTGATAGATTGTTTGCGTGTCTACTTCCCATATTTGTAACTGTTGATTCTGGATAAGAATTGTAGCATAGTCATCTTCAAAGTCTGTAATAATACATACAAACACAATCGCAAAATCAAGATAAGGAATATAAGGAACATTTTTTAAAAGTTCTTTATTTTTTTCATAATTTATTAATTTCATCACAATATTTTGTTTTGCTTTGGAAAAATCCATAAAATTAGAAATATCAAAATTTTTGGATGGAAGATTATATCTATAAACAGCAAATATATCGTTACAGATTTTAGAAAGGGAAGTTCCGGAGAGCAAGCGATTATAAAAAGGGTGTAAATATATGGTTGGAGAAATATTTAAAAGAGGGTCAGTAATAATAAGCCCGTCATAAAACGTTCCATTATTTTTGGGTATAGATTCAATATGTACGGTTTGTTCATTAGTTAAGCGATTTGTAAAATATTCTTGTACATGTTCTAAAAATTCTTGATAATTCATGGTACTCCTTACTATTAACATCAGTTCAATCATTATAAATTTTAGAAAAATATATATTTTTTACGTTGTAGAACTCATGTTATTTTATTATTTGTTTTATAGATTCGTGATAAGTGACAATATTATAACTATATAGCAAATTGTACAAATATATGGTATTAATATAAATTTGTTTGTAGTAGAAAGATGAGTATACTGATTTTTGTAAGTATATTGTTATATGGTTCTTTATATGGTGGACAAATTTGTACAATATTTTATGCTTATAATTTTATGCTTATAGTTATAAAATAATTGAAAATTGCAGGAAACCTGCCAGATAAAAGAATCCACGAAGTTAGAAAACCTCGTGGATTTAATGTAACATATTAGAAACTATTTTACAAGTGGTATTTGTAATTTTTATGAAATTATTTTTATAAAATTATGGAACTTGCGTTCATTATTAAATTTTATTTGATTAATTTACGGTTCTTGATTTTAATTCTTGCCATAAATGATTGAGTAAAGCAGTTTTATCTTCATCAATTGCAATAAATACTTCACAGCGTTTTAAAGATTCTTCCGTTGGAATAACAGCTTCATTATTGCGAATTTCAGGGTCTAAGTTTTCGACAACAGAAGTAATTGGTGAGGCATAATATACATAGTCAAAATTTGTAGTTGCAACATCTTCACGAC
>JAFWXB010000101.1 GCA_017523185.1 Lachnospiraceae bacterium
AGTACCAGATGTTGTATTGCCAGATATTGAGCATGATGTAGAAACAGATGAAGAAGGTGTAAACAGTGCTCCATCTTCTATAGAAGATAAAATTGTTGTAAACGTAGAAACAGCAGTGGAAACTCTTATGGAAAAGATGGAAAAGGAAGAAGAAACTGTTGTAGAAGTAGTTACCAAGAACGTTGCTCCAAAAATGACAGAAGATTTATTTACTACAGCGAAAGAAAAGAATAAAGATATTACAGTTGCCGTAACAAATGAAAGCAATCAGTTAATGTACTCTTGGACATTCAATGCAAAAGACATTGATACAACAAAAGTAACAAAACCTATGGACCTTTCTATTTCTTTCCAAACAGAAAAGAAAGCTGAAATTGAAAATGTTACAGGTGTAGATAATGGTCTTTACATTGAAATCAAAGGGCATTCCGGAGAACTTCCAGCACCTGCAACCGTAAAAACTTATGTTGGTGATAAGTACAAAAATGGAGAAATCATCTATCTGTACTATTATAATGAAGACACGCAGAAAGTAGAAAATGTAGGAAATGGACCACTTAAAGTAGAAGGTGGATATGTATCTTATACTTTAACCCACTGTTCTATTTACTTCTTATCTGAAAATACACCGGATGTTTATGGTTTAGAAGAAGTTGTACCAGAAACACCAGATACAGAAGCAGGACCATGTGAACATGACCTTGTACACGTAGAAGCAGTAACAGCAACACATGATACAGAAGGTAATATTGAACATTGGTATTGTACAAAATGTGAAATTTTCTGGCAGAATGAAGCACTTACAGAAGTGACAAATTCTAAGAGAGTAATCACTCCTGCAAGAGGATGCGCAGATAGTCTCGTTTACTATGAAGCAATCGAAGCAGGTTGTCATAATATGGGCAATATGGAATATTGGTATTGTGAAGTATGTGATACTTATTATGCAGATAAAGACGCAGAAGTTATCACGAACAGCTTAAGTGTAATCCTTCCGGCAACAGGTGAGGGATTAGAATACATTGCAGGCGTAGAGCCGGGATGTCATAGTCTTGGACAGTTAGAAAGTTGGTATTGCACAGAATGTGATACATATTTTGTAGACGAGGAAGGTAGAGTAAGCGTTCCAGAAATCAGCTTAACACTTCCAGCATTAGGTTCTGAAAATGTAGAAGCATTTGAAGCTATTGAACCAGGTTGCCACAGCATCGGACAGATTGCTCACTGGTATTGTGCAGATTGTGATACCTATTATGCAGACGAAGCATGCACAATTCAGACAAATGCATTAAGTGTAATTCTTCCTGCAGTTGGAAGTAACAACGTAGAACATGTAATGGCAGTAGCACCTGGATGTAGCAGTCTTGGAAATACAGAATACTGGTATTGTCCGGACTGTAATACTTACTTTGCAGATGCAAACTGTGCAGTTGTAACAAACTCTAAGAGAATTATTCTTCCAACAACAGGTTGTGTAAATGTAAAACACGTAGCAGCAGTAGCTCCAACAGCTACCAAAGATGGTAACAGCGAATATTGGTACTGTGAAGATTGTCAGACATACTATGCAGATGCAAACTGCACAATCATCACAAATGTAAAGAACGTTGTAGTTCCAGCAACAGGCGAAGCTCCAAAGACAGGCGATAATGCAAATATTGCACTTTTCGTATCTATCCTTGGTATTGGTGTAGTTGCAACAGCAGCAAGCATTGTAATGAAAAAAAGAACATTCTAATAAAAATCAGAAATAAATTGAGAAATTTTTTATGATAGATTAGAATGAAATGGAAATCCTTCATAAACCATGAGGTTTGTGAAGGATTTTTTGTTATATAAAGCAAGACATATCTTATATCCAAGTCTGACAAGAGGGAATGGAATATTAGACAAAGGTGAAAATTATATTTTGTTGAATGTAAAGCTATCATATGGTGAATTTTAATAAAATAAAATTGTTATTTTCGTGATTTTGCATAAAAAATAAATATTTTTGACGAAATAGTTGAATTATTTCACTAAAAATATTATCTTAAAAGATAAGAATTGGATTTAAAATAAAAAAGTATCAGTTGCCATTGGATAGCTATTTTATTTTAAAACATGGATTCTTAAAATGAGTACCTGAAATGTTGCTTTTATCTATATTTATGACTATTTTACAAAGTGGATGTCTCATATCGAAAGGCGTGGGATTTTTAGACATTTATTGTAAAATAGTTTTCTTTATTATTAGAAAATGAAATGATGGGGATATCACAATAAGTG
>JAFWXB010000102.1 GCA_017523185.1 Lachnospiraceae bacterium
CCTAATTCGTTTTGCTAATATTTGCATTTTATTTTTATTTACTTTACAGATTTCTCTGTCGTATGTATACATACCATTAATTTCGTCTTCTACATCACTTAATTGTGTATAAACACAACCACACAAACCATCTTCAATTGTCGGCAATACCATTTTCTTATACATCTCTACAATACGGTCTGTTAGTTCTTCACTTGTATTACAATTCCCATAGCCATATGTTTTCTTAGGATTCCATATATGTCCATCTACACGATATGAAAATCCACCACATTCTGATAAAAACATTGGTCGTTCTTTTATTTTTAAATGAACAGAACGAAAATAAATATGCTCGCTATCAAAATCACTTTTCTTTTGAGCAAACCAACCGGAAGTCGCATCATAAAGTCTTGTATTATCTATGGATTTTGCCAAATCATACATACGGTCACTTTCAAATTGTCCCCAACCTTCATTAAAAATTGTATATCCAATAATACATGGATGATTATACAACTCATGCAAAGTTTGTTCCATATGTATTTCAAATATTTGTTTTCTTTCTAATTCTTTTTCTATTCCTTTACAGTCATCTTTCTTTTTAAAGCCTAATGTTGGAAGAACCGTATCAAACAAATAAGAATATCCACCATTATTTATCATATCTTGAAATACAAGCATTCCTAACTTATCACACGCATAATAAAATCGTTCCGGCTCTATCTTAATATGTTTTCGCAACATATTAAATCCAAGTTCTTTCATTCGAAGAATATCTTGTTCAAATTCAGTTTCTTTTTCAGGAAGATAAATCCCATCTTCAAAATAACCTTGGTCTAAAATTCCATGCATAAAAATAGGAGTTCCATTTAAACAAACACGATTTATGCCTTTGATTTTCTTTATTTCTATTGTTCGAAGTGCAAAATAAGAATTTACTTCATCTTCTTCTGTTGTAATTGTCATATCATACAAATAGGGATTTTCTACTGTCCAATGAATTGGTTTTTCTATTTTAATTGTTCCTACATTTTCGGTAAATACATATTCACTTATCATTGCATCTTTTGCAAATACAACTACCTGAAATCCCTTAATATCACCTTTAATACAAATTTCTACCTCTGTTAAAGATGGAGTTATTTTAATTTCTTCTATATAATGTGCTGGTACATTTTCTAACCATACAGTTTGCCAAATACCACTCACAGGTGTATACCACATACCACCACGCTTTTTGCATTGTTTTCCATAAGGGTATTTTCTTGATAAGGTATCCTTCACTTCCACACGCAAAGAATTTACCTTTTCTCTATGGACAACATGACTAATATCGAAAGAAAAAGGTAAGTAACCACCCTCATGTTTTCCTACTAAAACATCATTTACATACACGACAGCTTCTTCGTCTACTGCTCCAAAATGAAGCAAAATACGTGGCTTTGTAAAATCACTTGGAATTACAAATTTCATTTTATATACCATTCGTTCCTTTATACTGCCCTTATATCCTGATAATTTTGATTGTGGTGGAAACGGAACTTCAATTTTCTTTCCGTCTAATTCCCACATTCCATTTAGAATTTTATAACTTTCCCTTTTTAGCTGTGGTCTTGGATAAGCTTGCCATTTTGCATTGCTCATATGTATAATTCCTTTTTATTTGTTATATTTTTACATTATAC
>JAFWXB010000103.1 GCA_017523185.1 Lachnospiraceae bacterium
GCCAAACATGCTTTCATACAACGTTCTTGTTCTTCTTTTGGAATATTTGCCATAGAAGGTTAGTTGAATAATTTTTTGAAAACAACTCTGTATCATAATTTCTAATGGAGCATCATCTTCCACTTGGTATAACTCTCGCAATTCATATAACATTTTCAAATAAGAAAACGCTTCTGTTAAAGAGAAAAAATCTCCGTCTTCTGTTAAAATTTTCTCCATATCAATCGCCATTCGCAATTGTATTTCCCAAAAGCCCATTAAAAATCCTTCTGTTATCAATTTTGCAGCTTCTTTTGCTGTTTTACTTTCTGCAAATGCTTTTAATAATTTTGTATAGGAAGCTTCTTTAATTGTTCCACCAAATACAGATACATCTACTAATACTGCTAATACTTGTGTAGAAAACTCATAATTCCATACTTCTCGAATACGATTTCTATCTTTTCCGGTTACTAAATCAGCTCCTTTTTTTCGCCTTGCAAAATTTGTTTCTAAAAATTCCATTTGATAAAAAAAGCGACTCATTTCCAAATGTTTTTTCTTTGTAAATACTTGTAAAACCACTTCCTTATAAATGATTTCTTGTATTTGAAGCCCAAATTTTTGACATTGTTCTTCAAAATCCAAAAGTAATGGTGGGCGAGGTGCTTGTTTACACAGACTTCCTACTTGCGTTCCTGTATTACATTCTTCCAAAATACGAAGTGGCATATCGGTTGACAAATTACATTCTCCCTTTACAAAAGAAGACAATACACTATCTCGCAATTCATACAACCCTGCTTGTGGCTTCCCACGAAGCATTGCAAGACCTTTTGCCATAGAAAATGCACAAATAATATCATATGAAGAAATATTTTCTTTCTTTTGTCGACTTTTTCGACCTATTTTGATTAACTGATGTAAAACGGCATCCTCATAGACAGTATACAAATCATTTACACTAATATTTGAAAGTTTCTCCCATACAAGTTGATAAAATGCCGGTGATTGCATACCACTTGCATAACCATTTAAGACATCTGTCGCTTTCATGGAATAAGCAATCGGATACACGCCTTCCATACCATCTGTATTTTGTGGCTTTTTTTTACATTCTATATGTTGTTTTGAAACACAATGATTTCTTTTTGAAAAAGTATCTTCTGTAACCGAAACGGATATATCTGTTGATATTTCTACATTTTTATCTTGTTTTTGCTCCAAAAGTTCCATAATTCCCTTTGTATGAAATCCACCTGTTACAACTAATATTTTATGGTATATGTTTGCTTTTTCTGCAATCTGTTCTGCCATATATTGTTCTCTTGCTAAACAACCATCTGCTTCTAATTCTTCTATTGGTGTGTGTTCTCTTGCTAAAGTACAATACAAATACATCTGATTGATAAAATCTTCTGTGCTTTGGTATAGTCCTTTTATTTCAAAATATTTTTCCCAAAATTCTTCAAAATCTCGCAAACCTGCATTTTCACAGAGCAATTTCATATATTGATTTTGTGAAAATAAATAATCATTATTATATGTTTGTTTTTCCGTTTTCGCACGAAGACCTTTGGCAGTCTTTGTGGCAAGTAAAATTTCACTATATGGCAAATCTATAAAAAAAACAGGAATTTGTCTGTTTTGTGCTTCTTTCAATGCAACAAACTCCGGAGAACAGTCTAAAAATGGATAATAACAGCGATATTCATCCTTTTTTTCACTAATCAATCCTTTTTTATCTGTATAATAATAATATAACGCAATTGGTGCTTTTGTGTCTGTATGGGTAAGTATCGGAATTTGTTCTTGTGCATTTTCAGGTCCTTCAATTAAAATACAATCCGGCTTCCAAAGTTCTATTATATTTTTTAAATGCCATGCACAAATCGGACTATGATGACGAATTGGAACATATTGAATTGATTTGTTTAAATCAACAATATTTATTTTAGATATTTCTTTGCCTCGTAATAACTGCTCCATAAATTACCCTCTCTTGTTGCTTTATCACGCACAACTGTCTGAAAATAACTGCGTAATTTTTCTAAATCTTCTCCATTTTCTTTTTGTACAGCTCCCATTAAATTCTGTACAAGACACCCCATGTCCATTTTATTATCACCATAATAATAAGACGTCATCATAGTTTGATAATATACAGAAACAGCTTCTGCTGTACTCATAACTGCTGATGGTCTGTCAATACGATGTCCCATAGAAGATACTCCTTCACGCAATTCATGGTAAGTAGAAGCCAAAAGTTCTGCTACTTCTTCATCTACGGACATATCAATTTGATTTTCTTGTGCTAAGGCTTGTACTTCATTGACAATAATCTGTTTTTCTAAAGCAACATCACGCACAGGCATAACGGTTTCAAAATTAAAACGGCGTTTTAAGGCACTACTCATCTCATTAACCCCTTTATCGCGTGTATTGGCTGTTCCAATCACATTAAAGCCTGCTTTTGCAAATAATAGCCCGTTTTCTCCAAGTTCCGGTACATTTAATACTTTATCACTTAATACACTAATTAAACTATCTTGAATTTCTGCTGGTGTACGTGTAATTTCTTCAAATCGTGTTAAAATACCTTGTTCCATTCCCACATAGAGAGGGGAAGGCACTAATGCTTCTCGTACAGGACCTTTTGCAAGAAGTAACGCATAATTCCAGCTATATTTAATCATATCTTCTGTTGTGCCTGCAGTTCCTTGAATCGTATTTGTACTAATTCCACTAATTGCAGCAGATAATAACTCCGATAACATTGTTTTTGCAGTTCCCGGTTCTCCTACAAGCATCAAGCCACGATTTCCGGCAAGTGTAATAATACATCGTTCTACTAATGCATCATTTCCCAAATATTTTTTGCGAATAACAATTTCTTCTCCATTGTATAATAATGGCTTTTTGCTTCCTAAAATAAATGTTCGCACGGCTTTTGGAGAAAGTTTCCAATTAAATGGTTTTTTCTCCGTATCTAATGCTTGTAATGCTTCTAATTCTTTTTTGTAACGCACTTCAATAGGTGGTTTCAGTTCCATATTCATATACCTCTTTATCCTTTATATTTATTTCCTTTTTATGTATCAATAAAACAGTCACAATTCACTTTTGCTACTTACTCATAACAAAATACACATTTTCTTGATTAAGTGAACTTATTTTTATTATATCATATACTTTTGATTTTAGCAAACATTTGTTCTGTTTTGTGTGAACTTCTTATAGAAAAATTTCTTGTAATTCTAACTCTACAAAAACACAAATATCAAATATATCCGTATTTCAAAAAATTCTATTATTTTAACTTTACCTAATCAGTTTATGAAGTAATTCTTGCGATATATGAAGAAAAAATGTATAATTGAAATAGTATATATCTATAAAATATTTGTAACTTTATCCCTTATAACTAACAAAAATCAAATAGAAAACACATCCTATATTGGATATATATTTCTATATGTAATTATCTTAATAAAAAAGGAGGAAAAAATGAAAAAAATTTTAAAAATTGCAATAATTGCAATTCTTCTTATTGCAGGTGGTGTTACTGCTTATACGTATATTACAAAAGAAGATACTGTTTTTAACGAAGATTATGTAAATGGAAATACTGCCGGAAATTTATATAACAAGGGGATGATGTGTGAAAGTGATGGCATTATTTACTTTGCAAATCCAAATGACAGTAATCACCTTTATTCTATGAATTCCGATGGTACAAATTTAAAAAAGATTACAAGTGATACACCAAATTATATCAATGCAGATGATAATTATATTTATTATGTACGTAATAATGTAGGTGAAGATATTGATTATGCCTTTTTCTCATTTCATAGAAATGCATTATGTCGTATTTCCAAAGAAACAGGTCATATTACAATATTAGAGGAAACCCCAAGTTCTCATGTTTCTTTATTAGGAAATTACCTCTATTATCTTCAATATACAGAAAATGAAGCATCTACATTACATAAAATGCGTATTGATGGTGAAGAAAAAGAACAAGTTTCTATGGAACCTGTTTATACTTGTGCTGCAAATGGTCCATATTTCTATTATAGTGGTATGTATACGGATGGTTCTATTCATGAATTTGATACCAGATACGATACTGCATTTGAAATCTATAAATGTAACAGTTTTATGCCAATTGTAACAAATGATAATAGCGTTTATTACTTGGACGGTTTAAAAAACAATGCTTTGATACGTACTGATATGACTTTCTCCAACTTTACAACACTAACAGAAGATAGTATTGATTCCTATAATGTATATGAAGATGAAATTTATTATCAAAAATATGATGGCAAAAAATCTGCAATTTGTATGATAAAAACAGATGGAACAGGAGAAACTGTTATTAAAGAAGGCTCTTTTACAAATATTTATGTTACTTCTAACTATGTATTTTTCAAAGATTATCATTCGAAAGATGTTTATTATTGTAAACGTAATGACCTTTCTAATGTGATGCATTTTAATCCGGGTGTAGCAACGGAAGAAGCAAACAACTAAATATACTTTTATCAAAGAATTTATATTTTTTAAATTATGAAAATTTAAAAAGGACTTGTTGAAAAATA
>JAFWXB010000104.1 GCA_017523185.1 Lachnospiraceae bacterium
AAGAAATAGATATTGATTCTTTTAGGGGAATTGATTCATTAAAATTAAGTAATTTAGCACAAATTAATATTTTAACAGGGGATAATAATTGTGGAAAAACAAGTGTTTTAGAAGTGTTAGAAAGTTTTCGTCAACCTGATGATATGATTATGTGGGATTCTTTGACAAGAAGATATGTATATGGAAGAACAGGAATAAGTAGTTATGAAGGAATTTATAATTTATTTAATATAAATTTAGATGAAAAAAAAATACAATATACATTAAAAACAAAAGATAAAGATATAACGCTTATGATTTATGCAAAAGAATTAAAAGAACAATTGTTAGAAACAGAATATTATAAATTAATAGGATATTCCAGTAGAAATTTATATGACAATAAAGAAGAAATAGAAAGTAATATAGAAGTTTCAAAATTAGAAATTGAGATAAAGTTAAATGAGAGAGTGATTGAAAATAAAGTAATTTATGAAGGGCAAAATTCTATTTTAAGAGGAGTAATAAAAAGGAATTTAGAATTAAGACAGAATATAGTATATATTTCACCTATGCATCATGTAACAGGGAATATTTTTTTAAGCGAAGTATTAGATAATCCGGAGTTATACGAAGAAATGCTTACAATATTAAAAGAATATGATGAAGATATTATTAGTATTAATTATGATAATAATAGAATGGGAAATGGTGTATATAAAATTTTATCAAAATCACATAAAAAAGCATTGCCATTAAATGTATATGGAGATGGAATGAAAAAGGCTGTACTGTTAATGAGTGCTGTGGTAAAGGCAAAAGATGGAGTTTTGTTATTAGATGAATTTGAAACGGCTATTCATACATCAGCAATGAAACAAACATTTAAATGGATTTTAGAAACTTGTAAAAAATTAAATGTACAAGTATTTATGACTTCTCACAGTAAAGAAGCAATTGATAAGGTATTAAAATGTGCTCCTGATTTATGGAATGATATGGCTATATATACATTATATAAAAATGATACTAAAATGTCTGTAAGAAGATTAGATGCTATAAAAGCGATTGAAGTACAAGATGAAATGGGATTGGAGTTGAGATAACATGAAAAATATAATGCTTTGTGAAGGTTCAACGGATTTTATTTTATTGCAGTATTTTATGAGAAAAGCATATAATTGGCAGGATTCAAAAGAAAAAATTCTTCAAAATAGTAAACAATTTACTAGAGTACGAACACTTGTAAAAAATGAAAATACTTTAACAATTGCAGGTACAGGTGGTTGTAATAAAATGATAGGTTGTTTAAAATATTTATTAGAAATGAGTAAAATATCAGGTTATGAAAATGAACCTTTTCAAAAAATAGCTGTAATGATTGATAGAGATGAAATTACAACAGAAGAAGAATTTAAAGCAGAGTTGAAACAATGCTTAGATGAAGAAAGTGTAATAATTGAAAATGATATTGTGCATAATGAATGGTTTTCTGTTTTTTACGAAAATGTGCGTGGAGAAAAGAAGAAAGTTTCGATATTGTTATTAATTATTCCATTTGAAGAAACAGGAGCTTTAGAAACGTTTCTTTTAAATGCAATAGCAAAAAAAGATACATATGATGCAGAGTTAATTAAACAATGTAATCAATTTGTAGAAACTGTTGATATAGAAAAAAGGTATTTAAATAAGCGTAGGTATCTTACAAAATCAAAATTTGATGTTTATTTTTCTATTCGAACAGCAGCAGAACAATTTGTGGAACGACAAAATATTTTAAAAAATATTAATTGGGAAGATTATGAAGAAATTCAAAATAGTTTTAAGAAATTAAAAGAATTATCAAATTAAAAAAATAGAGAAATTGAAAGAAGGTTGTAATATACCTTCTTTTTTATTTGTAATGTATTTTATTGATTATAATTTGTAGAAATACTTAAATTTTTATTGATAAATTAGCGAAAAAATAGCAGAAATAGAGTAATTTGTGTGATAAGATATATTATGTAATATAGAAAAATACAAATGAAACGAGGAGAAGGGAATGGATATAAAAGAACGCAGATTTGAAGAAGATGTGGAATCGTATTTATTGACATATGGTGGATATACAAAAGGCGATTTAAAGACATATGATAGAGCAAAAGCAATCGATATGCCAAAATTAATTGCATATATTGAAAAGACACAACCAAGAGAATGGAAAAAATATAAATCCATTTATGGAACAGATTTTGAAAATAAATTATATAAACGAATTGATGAATCTGTTAAAATGCATGGATTTTTAGATGTATTGCGAC
>JAFWXB010000014.1 GCA_017523185.1 Lachnospiraceae bacterium
GATATAGAGCTTCTATATAATTTAGCTATATTTTATTTCAATTTTCTTGTTGCGATAACTCCATTTTATTTATCAAAAATTATACAATTTCAAAAACAAGACCATGTTGTTTTAAAAATTTCATTACCATTTTATCCCACTCATTTTCTAATGTTTTATCCATAGAAAAAATACGATAAGAAACACCTGTTGTAAGATGTAATGTGTGATTTTCATATTTTAAGTTCATATAAATTGCACTAATATCATCTGTTGTATAATTACTTCCAATTGCTGTAACTGTTTTTTTGAGATGTTCCGGAGAAAGTAAAAATACAAAACGAAAAGAATGAGGAGTTCGTTTCCCTTTGATTAAGTCAAAACAATTTTTACGCAACATAGAAAATGGAAGAAAACGACAATCCATTAAATGAAGTGTTTTTAGTTCTTCGTTTGTGTAAAAATCTTTTGTAAGTTGTCCGTTAATGGTATAAGTTACAGCATTTGTAATTGTTGCTTCTTGTAATAAAAATTTATCAAAAGTTTCGGTGCGAAGCAATGTATTCATAAAATTTTTAATCTCACTAATTTGTAAACATATCATAAAAAGTACCTCGATTTGTAGTTTTTTAATGGGAATATTATATATAAAAAATGATTTATTTGTAATAATATGAAAGAAAAATGTGTTTCTTTCTTGTAATTGTAACATATTTGTAGTAAATTTACTATTTTAGAATGAATTTTTTAAAGTTGTACTTTTTTTAGAAGAAAGATATAATAGATATGTTTTAATTTAGAGAAACAATAGATAAGAATATTTATAATTTTTCTTTTGGAAAAGTGTTTCGACTACGAAAACGAAAGGATTTTATTTATGAATTTTGATGTAAATAATTTTAAATGGACAAGAGAACCGAAAGATTATTTTATAACAGATGATAAAATTGAAATAGTTACAAAACCATATACAGATTTATGGCAGAGAACATATTATCATTTTAGAAATGATAATGCTCCTGTTTTACAAATGAAAACGAATGAAACATTTTTTTCTTTTACTGTAAAAACAGAATTTGAAAGTAAGCATCGTTTTGACCAATGTGGAGTTGTAATGTATCTTGATAGTGAGAATTGGCTGAAAGGCTCTATCGAATATGAAAATTGTGATTTTCAGCATCTTGGAAGTGTTGTTACAAATAATGGGTATTCTGATTGGGCAACAACAGAAATTGATGCAAATATAAAATCAATGTGGTATAGATTCAGTCGTAGAGAAGATGACTACTGTATTGAGTGTTCAGAGGATGGTATTATATTTAAGCAGATGCGTATTTGCCATATGTGGAATGGTAGTGGAACAATTCAATTTGGCATTTATGCATGTAGTCCGGAAAATTCTTCATTTAAAGCAACTTTTACAAATATGGAGATAACAGAATGTAAATGGTTAGCACATGATGGACAACAACCAGATATAGATGAATAAATTTTGGTTTATCAAAATAAAGATACCATTAGAACTATTTTTTAATTTAGGAGGTAACTATGACAGAACAACAAAAATTATTTGAAATGCTTCACGTAGGAGTAACTCCGTTTATGTGTGTGGAAGAATGTGAAAGACGTTTACATGAAGATGATTTTATAACACTTCGCTATGAAGATATATGGGAACTTACAAGAGGTGGGAAATATTTAGTAAACCATCATGGAACAACATTATTTGCATTTACCATAGGTGAAGAATTTCAGGCTGGTGATATGGTGCGTATGGCAGCAGCACATACCGATTATCCATGCCTTCGTATTAAACCAAATCCTGATTTTATTACAAATGGATATGCTCAAATCAATGTAGAGGTATATGGAGGACCTATTTTAAGTACATGGTTTGACAGACCATTAGGTATTGCAGGTCGTGTAGCACTTCGTAGCCAAAATCCATTTGAACCAAAGATGGTATTATATAATTCCAAAAAACCATTGCTTACAATTCCAAATCTTGCAATTCATATGAATCGTGAAGTAAACAGAGGGGTAGATATCAATAATCAGATTGATTTAATGCCAATTTTAGATATGATACCACAGGAACAAAAAGAAACAAAATATTTTATGTCATTTCTTGCAAAAGAATTAGAAGTAGAAGAAAAAGATATTTTAGATTTTGAACTTTCTGTATATTGTATGGAAGAACCATGTTTTATTGGTGCGAATGATACATTTGTTTCTTCACCAAGATTAGATAATCAAACTTCCATATCTGCGTTAGTATCTGCTTTAATTGATGGAAAAAGAAAATCAGGTATCAATTTGATTGCTTTATTCGACCATGAAGAAATTGGAAGTGCAAGTAAACAAGGTGCAGGTGCGATTTTATTACATGATATGTTAATTCGTATTTTAATTAATCTTGAAGTATCTGATGAAGAAAAAAGAGCAATGCTTTATAAATCCATGTTGGTATCTGCTGATGTGGCACATGGACTTCACCCAAATAAAATGGGAAAAATGGATATTACAAATAAACCTGTTCTTGGAAATGGATTGTGTATTAAACAAGCATGTTCTCAATCTTATGCAACAGATGCAGAGGCAATTGGAATTTTTTCTCAGATTTGCGATAGCAGAAATATTCCATATCAGAAATTTGTAAATCGTTCTGATGTCAGAGGTGGAGGAACGTTAGGTACAATTGCTTCTTCTTTTCTTCCTGTAAAAACAGTAGATATTGGAATACCATTACTTGCAATGCATTCTGCAAGAGAACTTATGGGTACAAAAGATATTGATGCTTTAAAAGATGCTATGACAGCATTTTTTGAGATGTAAGGATAAAACTATGAAATATAATTATAATCAAGTGATTCATATTATAGAAAATACACGTCGATTTGGAAATTTAACAGGATATGAAGTTTCTAAGTGTATGTTGGAACAATTAGGAAATCCACAAAATGCAATTCCTTTTGTGCATATTGCAGGAACAAACGGAAAAGGTTCTACTACTGCTTTTTTATGTAAGATATTAGAAAAAGCAGGCATGAAAGTAGGAATGTTTACTTCGCCTCATCTTGTAACTTTTGAAGAACGTATTCGTATTAATGGAATAATGATATCGAAAGAAGATGTCATACGTTTGGGGAATTTTTTACTGGAAACAAAGTTTGAAGTTTCTCCAACCATGTTTGACTATTGCCTTGCAATGGCAGTTTTGTATTTTGCAGAACAAAAATGTGATATTATGGTAATGGAAACCGGAATTGGTGGTCGCTACGATTCTACAAATGCACTTGGAATTCCAATGGTATCTGTAATTACAAAAATCGGATTTGACCACATGGGAGTTTTAGGAGATACGTTAGAACAAATTGCTTGGGAAAAAGCCGGCATTATTAAACAAGGTGTTCCGGTAGTAACACAAAGACAAGAAGAATGTGTGCGAAACGTATTATATAAAACATTTCAAGAAGTAAATCATATAACAGATGATACAAATTCTGATTTTATAGAAGTTTCCGATGCTATATTAGATGAAGTTGCTAAGATTCCAATGAAAATGAAAGGAAACTTTCAGATAGAAAATGCAGGAACTGCTCTGTTGACTGCAAGTGTAATTTTTTTAAATTTAGGAAAGAGAAAGAACTATAAAAATAGTAGTTACGAAAAAAAAGCAAGTTCTATAAATAAAAATGAAACAGATGCTGATGATGGAAATAATCATTTAGATAATGTATCTAATATACAAAAGCAAACAATCTTGCAATTAGAAAAGGAATTACAAAATTGTAAATATGCTTGCAGTATATTTGACATATTAAAAGATATATCAGATGTTCAAAAAAGTTATATTTGTTGTGGGATATCGGAAACTGTTTGGAAAGGTCGTATGGAACTTATCAATGACTCTCCGTTTTTTATGATAGATGGTGCACATAATTCCCATGGTGTTCATGCGTTAGCTGAAAGTTTAAAAACATTATATCCAAATGAAAAATTCCATTTTATTATGGCAGTTATGGCAGATAAAGATTATGAAAATATGATAGAAGAATTGATTCCGTTAGCTTTGGATTTTATAACAGTTACACCGGAAAGTAATCGTGCATTGCAGGCGAAAGATTTAGCAGAATGTATTGCAAAAAAAGGAATAAAAGCTGTTTTTGCAGAAGATATAAAAACGGTTATTGAGCCATTGTTACCTAAAACGAGAATACAACAAGACAAAATGGATAAATCGTCATTACAACAAAATAGCAAAGGCAATTTAACGAGTTTTCATATAGAAAATTCTAATACAGAAAATTGGAATACTGCAAAAACAATAATAAATGCAAAAAAATCAACTTCTTCACAGAAAACGATTGCATTTGGTTCATTGTATTTTATTGGAGAAATTGAAGCTATGTTATAATATCTATAAAAAAAATCAATGATGAAATTCCAATCTAAATATAGACAAAACAAAAGGTTTGTACTAAAATGGGAAAATGATATTAAAATTAAGACCCAACAGAAAAACTGTTGGAGCCGTAGATAACGGAGGAAAAAATGATGGAAAAGAAAAATCTTGATTGGGCAAACCTTGGCTTTGGATACATGATAGCAGATTATCGTTATGTATCCAATTATAAAGATGGAAAATGGGATGAGGGTATAATTACAACAGATTCTAATATTACATTAAATGAATGTGCAGGTGTATTCCAATATTCACAGTCTTGTTTTGAAGGTTTAAAAGCATATACAACAGAAGATGGACATATTGTATGTTTCCGTCCTGACTTAAATGCACAGAGAATGGTAGATTCTTGTAAGCGACTAGAAATGCCGGCATTTCCGGTAGAACGTTTTATTGATGCAGTAGAACAAGTAGTAAAAGCAAATGAAGCATGGGTACCACCATATGGTTCAGGTGCAACACTTTAC
>JAFWXB010000105.1 GCA_017523185.1 Lachnospiraceae bacterium
CCAAGGAGTTTTTTGCATATTGGTAATAATTGTTTCTTGATTGTCGAAATTGGAAATTACCTTTGTGCTTTCTAATTTTATGTGGGATATTTGAGGTATATAATTATTTAATTCAGTTTCATCGTTTTCTTCATAATCTATATCTTTAAACGGTTCCAATTCTTCGCTATCATTTTCTTCCATAGACTCTGCTTGCTTAGTAAAACTTGCTATATCCGGATATTCAATTTCCTCATCTTGAATCCCAAATAAAACTACATGAGCATTGACACCATCCCAAACCACCTTACGAACTAAAGTACGAATGGCTGAACGTTTCTGTTCGATAGTCATTGTATCAATTCCTTCTTTAAAAACAGTCAATAACTGTCGCATCATATCAAATTCAATATCGCTTAGTGTGTGTTGTGCTGTTAAACCCTCTAACTCTCGAATACGAGCATCTAATTCTACACATTCCTGATTTAAGGTTTCAATACGTTTTGTGACATGGTTCTTCGCTACACTTTCTCCAAGTTCTAATAACGAATCCACTAATCCTTCTATTTTTCTGTCAATATTCGCTTTTTCCTGTCTCATTGTACTAAGACGTTCTTCATATTCTACTCTGTTTCCTGTATAGAATTTGCGACTTTGTTCCAACTGTTCGATAAAAACACCTTTATCATCTTCTAATAACTTTATCTGTTCGATAATTGCCATATCTAACGTATTGCCATTTGCATTCTTTCCATTACAAATGCTTCGTTGACTACGTTCTTTCATTTTACAGACATAAGTATAAATAGGCTTTTCATCTGCTGTTTTGCGTTTACTGAGTTTTGGATACATACGACTGCCACAACTACAATACAATAAACCTGTAAGCAAAGCCTCATTACTGCGTGGCTTGTGATAAGATTTATTTTTATTGCGTTCCAACGACTCTTGCACTGCTACCCATACTTTTCCCGGAATGATACCATGATGTAACCCAACTGCAACAATCCATTCACTTGGAGGAAGATATTCTGTTGTTTTTCCTTTTTCCTGATTAGTGCGATTGTATGCCATAATGCCATGTACACCATCAAAATCTTCCTTATTCGAAAATAAGTCGGCTTCCGTTTTTATAAAATACTCATATGTATCTTGGTCTGCAATTACATAAACCGGATTTTGCAGAATCGATTTAATCGAAAAACGAGTAAAATCATTGTTATTTTTTGTTTTTATTCCACGTTTTAAAAGTTCTGTTTCTGTTAAGGTCTGTGAATCATACTCTATGTAGAGGTCATAAATGAGTTTGACAATCTCTATTTCTTCCGGTATCAATTTTAACTTGCAGGCTTTCTTTGATTTTCCATCAATCGTAATAGTCGTAACTGCTTCTGAAACATAACCTGTTGGTGTTGTACCACCAAGCCAACGTCCTGTTTTTGCCAATTCATGCATATTGTCGCGAATACGTTCTGCAATCGTTTCACGTTCCAACTGCGAAAATACAGACGCAATATACATCATTGCACGTCCCATCGGAGTTCCTGTATCAAATTGCTCTTTAATCGAAATAAATGCAATGTCCAAACGTGATAATTCTTCAATTAATCCTGCAAAATCACTGATATTTCGACTGATACGGTCAAGTCGATAAACGATAATTGCTTTAAACTTATGATTTTTGGCAGATTCCATCATTTTCTTAAAATCCGGTCGATTCAGATTACCACCGGAAAAACCTTCATCTTCATAGACAATGGTAGAATTAAGTGCTGATTCTCCATAATGCATACGAATATACTCTTTGCAAAGTTCTACTTGATTACCAATGCTTTCGCCTTTTCCGGTAAACTTGGACTTGCGAGAATAGATGGCAATACAATCATCATTTTTTCTCATATTGTTCCCTCCTCTTTATGATATGTATTTTATTCTATTCTAACATAGAGTAATATTAAAGTAAATGTGAATTGGTGCTAATTTTATGATAAAAATATAAGCCTCATAACTGCTACATAAAAGCAAAGTTATGGGGCTTATTATCAGCACTAATTTATTTTGTTATATTATCTTTCCTAACTATTGATTCTTAAATTGTTCCATTCCAATTTTTGCTAATTCTTTCGCTCTTTTTATAGCTTTCAAATCTTCTATTGTGGGATAATCTATGATATGCCAATTACCAAAATAGAAACATATTTGTATATATCCTTTGGGTACACTATAATCATGTTCTTCCCTACATTTGTTACGATTACAACGAAGTTCTTTGCAATGTGTTAACTTATAATAAATATTTTTATCAATTCTTTTTTTTATAATCTGTTCATATCCACATAAAGTACATTTTAATATAAACATACTACCTCCCTAAAATATTTTTCTCAAAAAAATTCTTTTATATCTTTA
>JAFWXB010000106.1 GCA_017523185.1 Lachnospiraceae bacterium
ACGGTACTGGTTATCAGTTTTTATCTGCTCCGCTTTTGGGTTGTTCTTGCCAATCTTTTTCGTAGGCAGATACACACCGTTTCTGTCAAAAACCTTGAGCTTCTGCTTGTCATCTTTGACATAAATATTAATAAGGTCAGTGTAGGAGCGTTTCACTTCATCAAGGAAGCTGTCGCTCTTAAATCGGCTGTCTTTTATAGTAAAAAGATTACGCTCATATACCTCGCCCTTGGGAATAATTTTACAGCCTTTCCGAAGCAGTCCGGCTTCATCCAGTATCTCTTTTTTAGTACGTACATGCTTTCCGTTTTCGTCATAAAACATATTTCTTGTGGCAATCTTCTCCACTGGTTCATCAAGCAATTTTCGCTCTGAAAAGATAAGATGGATATGATAGTTTGTTTTGCGTTTGTTGTGATGCAAAGCTGAGATACATTCCACGCCATAATTCTGCTTAAAGTGTTCTGTGAACAGTTTGAGCAACTTGTCCGGCTCATAATCTACAAAACTTTCCGGCAGAGCAATAATCAATTCTCTTGCTTCAATACAGTTTCCTTTCGTTCCGCTTTCCCTAAATTCCTCTTGATTGCACTTGGCAAGCTCCTTCCAAAATTTGCGGTCAGTTGTTTCATAAACTGCATACAAATTTTCCTGTCTTGCTTTGCTCGATATATAGCTGATTCTTCCTTTCACATTAGGCAGTTTTGACATCTGTATAAATGAATTTCTTACAATAGGCATAGCCCCCTTTCTTTGAAAAATGATAGCGACTTTTGCTATCGTGAGTGGATGCTTAGGCATCCGTTTACGAACCATCTGCCGTATCTGGCACAGCCATAAATGCGACAGCATTTATAATTTACGCTTGCGTAAATTTGCCCCCTGCAAGGGCGAAATACACAGAGCATAAAACGAAGTTTTGTGCGATGGGTGTATTTCGCTCTCAAACGCCGAGAGCTTATGAAAAAAGTTTACTTTTTCTTCACCTTCTCAAAATCTTATAATACTTCCATATCTTCTAATCATTAATAATAGCAACTTTATATACAAGTGCAAAATCTTCTAAATGCTTTTTTATTATTCTTTCTATTTCATTTTTCAAAAATGTAATCTCATAACCATCTGCTTCATTTAAAATTTCTTCGTCTAACATATCTTCAAATATTCGTTCACATAATTCTTGTTTTGTCATAATGTAAAACCTCTTTTCCTTTTATTTTTTCCTTAACTATTTTTTACAGGAGCGTGACACGCTTCCTGTTTTATACACCAAAGAGAAAATTACCAACAAAAATCTCTTTGTATTCCAACTTTATCCAAATATTCTTTTCTTGCTTGTTCTCTTTCTTCTTCTGTTTTTGCTGTTTTATATTTTGTGTATAAATCTCGTCTTACTAAGGCTTCTAATTTTTCTTCTAATCCTTTTTTTATTTCTGGTACAAAATCATCTACTCCTAATAAATGACACTTTACAAGCATAAAAAATAATTCTTCTGAAATCTGAATATTTTTCAATCTATTAATTCTTCCTTTCTATGAAGAATGCAACAATGCAATGTCTATAGATTTTGCAACCTTGCAATATTCAAGAACGCACTTTTTATATACTCTGCATTGTTGCGTTCTTCTTTTAATTCACTTTTACTTTGTTTAATTTCCAATACCAACAATTATTAATTTTCTTGGCTTGAATGCCAACTTCTTTTTTCGCATTTTCTAAAGTTCGCTTAGAAATACCTTGTCTTTCTGCTATTTCAAAAACTTCAATACTTGGTACAATATTAGAAGTTTTTGCTAATTCCACAAGTAATTTTTTTGCTTGTTCTAATTTATTTATCTTTGGTGCAATTCCGCCTAAAATTTCATCAACAGTAACATCATAATTGCCAATCCATTCAAATCCATTATTTGATAACAAAAAGGCTTTTGAATGTCCAAATTCTGCTAAATTATTTTTTATTTGTACAATTGCTCTAATATTAGGTTCACCTTCTACTCTACCAACTAATAACACACTTCTCGCTACTGCAAAAAAGTCAATAGAACCCATTCCTCGATAAGCTGCTTTATTTCCTGAAGCTTTATTCATATGACCAATTAAAACAATTGCACATTGATACTTTTCTGCTAATATTCCTAATTTCTTTGTCACATCTCTAGTTTCATTGGCTCGGTTCATATCTGTTCCACTTCCAAGATAAGCCTGTATTGGGTCTAATATTAACAGTCTTGCTTTTGTCTTGATTAAGGCTTCTTCCAATCGTTCATCCGACATAGAAAGAGATTTTTCACTTTCATCAATAACTAATATCCTTTCACAATCTGCTCCTGCTAATTCTAATCTTGGTTTTACTGTATCAGCTAAACCATCTTCTGCTGTTTGATAAATAATATTAATGGGTTCTTTCTGTATCATTTCAAAATCTAATCCTTGCCCTTTTGACAATTTAGCAGCTATATTTAATATCAATGTTGTTTTTCCATCTCCAGGGTCACCTTGTACAATTGTTAATTTTCCATATGGAATAAAAGGATACCAAAGCCATTCTACTTTTTGTGACTGTATTTCTGACATTTTTATCATTTTTAATTCTACCTTTGTTTCTTCCATAATGTTCTCCATTCTATAAAATCTTATTGCTATAAAAAAGAACCTCTGTTATACTTATATTGTGATTATGTGATAACAGAGGCTTTTTTCAGTTATCGTAAGTCCTAACAGTTCCCACTGTTGGGACTTGTTTCTTTTTCTCTATCTAATAAATCTGCTACCATTCTTTGCTCATTTGGATATAAATGCCCATAAGTATTTAATGTAATACAAATATCCTTATGTCCCACTCTTTCCTTTATTAAAATAGGTTCAACACCTTTGTGAATTAAATATGCTACATGTGAATGTCTTAAATCATGAACTCTTATTTTCTTTACTCCTGCTTTCTGTATTTGGTATTTCATTTTATGTTGTACAGCTTCTTGCACAATTGGAAAAATTCTTTCATTATTTGGCATACCATAATGTGCTTCTACAAATCCTTTAATTTCTTGTTTAAGAAATTCTGGAATTTCTATTAAACGAACAGATTGCTTTGTCTTTGGTTCTGTAATAATATCTTGTTTTCCTGTTCGATAATAAGTTTTTGTAATACTAATTTGATTTTTTTCAAAATTAATATCTTGTTTTGTCAATGCAAGTAGTTCTCCAACTCTACAACCAGTCCAAAATAAGATTTCAAAAATAAGATAATATTTAGTTCCTACTTCCATAGTTTGGATAAATTGTCGATATTCCTCTAAAGTCCAGAAATTCAAACTTCGATTATCAAAATTTCCCATTTTCTTTACTTTTTTACATGGATTATTTTGTAAATCGTAAATTCTTGAAGCATGAGTAAATAAACTTGTTAATTGATTTTGTATCATTCTAAGATAAGCTTCTGAAAATCCTTTTGTCTGCATTTCATTTTGCCATTGAATAATCTGTGAAGCAGTTATTTCATTCATCATTTCATTTCCAAAATAAGGAATTATATGTTGTTCCATCATATATTTTTTATTTTTGATAGTACGTTCTTTTAATTCATTTTTCTTATCTTCAAAATAAACTTCTATAAATTCATTAAATTTCATATCCATACTTCTACTATTATTCAATTTTTTTTGACATTCATATGCTAAAGCTTCTCTCTTTGTTGCAAATCCTCTTTTTCTTCTCTTTCTCTTTTCACCTTTGGCATTTGTTTCAAACCATTGAGCACTCCATTTTTTCGTGTCTTTCTCTTTATATGCCATATTTTTTCCTTTCCTTTAATTACTTGATATTTCATAACCAAACATTTTTTTGCCCAATAAGCTCTTGGTATACGTCCTGGCATTGTAATATAACCTTGTGATGCTAACTCCTTATTCATAACTTTCAACAACTTATACGCATGTGATTTAGAACAACTCAATTCTTTTGCAACATCATCTGCACTCATCATATATTGATATTTTGCCATAAGTTCGTCCTCCTTTCTTCAACCTGAAATTCATTACATTATTTGTATAATATTAATGTACGTCTTTCGTAAATTTATAATAACATTAATTGTTTATTTTGTCAACTTTTCGTAAATTTATATCTTATGATTTTCGTATTTTTTATTTTAAATTTCTTCTTTTATATTTTTTATAACTATGATAAAATAATAAATAATTTTATGATTTTCATAACTTGTTTTTATATGAAAATGGAGGTTATTTATGGGAGATGGAAAAAAACTAAAAGAATATATTGATAAAAAAGGAACTAATGTACGAAAAATTGCTAAAGAAACAGGTATTAGTGCTACTACTTTGTATAGTATCATTCAAAAAGACTCTAATATTCGATTTGACTTTGCCCTTCGTCTTGCCAATACTTTAGAGATTGATGTAAATGAAATATGTTCAGCAAGCCCATTTTCTGGTACTATTACAGAAGAAGAAATATATCCAACTTTTCCAGATGGATTAGGTGGTGCTCTTGATAAAAATCGTGTAAAAGTCTATTTAAAAAATTCTCTTTTTCCTCTTATGCTCTTATTTGGAAAAAATAGTATGCCAGATGTTGATAATCTTCTTACATCTTTTTATCAATTAGATGATGAAGCAAGAAATGAAATTATTGAAACAATACAACTTAAACTAAAATATCATAAAGACCCTGAACGTGCTGAACAAATAAAGCAAATTAAAAAATAGTAAAATAAAAATCATTAAATTCCAGTAAATAATTAATATTCACTAGAATTTAATGATTTTTATTTAGATAGATTTTATTAAATTTGCAATTTATTATTTATAAAATTTCGTAAAAGCAAATACTTCTTATGAAGAAATAAAAAATTTATGTATAACTTTTTACTACAGTTGCTAATCTTGCCAAAGTCTTTGCTTGACTTTTTGATAATTGAATTTCTGTTTCCGATTTTTGAATTAATGCATGATTTTCATTTTCTCCAATTATTG
>JAFWXB010000107.1 GCA_017523185.1 Lachnospiraceae bacterium
CAGCCTTTTAGAAAGTGGGAAAGTTGAGTTTATTATATTAAAAAAAGTTGTAAACTACTGTAATCATAATAGCACGTTTATAAAATAAATCCAATTCTCATATCACAAAAATCATATATTTTTCAAACTATTGTTAGGCATAACATACTGACTCAATTGCAACTCTTGCTGGAAATCTTTCATTAGCAAGCTTAAGAATTGACACAATTACTTTTGTTCCAATCGGTAATTCTCCATAAAATGAAAATGCAGACTCTCCATTTTCCATAACCATAAATACCCCATTTCGATTGTTTCCTTTTACAATAGCTTCATATGCATCATATCTTTCCATATTTCTTCCTCTCTTTCATTTATCTTATACCTAGAATGCCAGAAAAGAAGAAACATCTCCATTACGCAAAAATTAAAAGAGTAAATTTCATATAAATTTTTTTATACAAAATCTACTCTTTATTTTTAATGTCTTTTTGTTGATCTTTGCAATATCTAATAACAACCAATTTCTTCGCAATTTTACCCTATTTTATGATTTTTCAATATTAGCATCATACTCATATGAATCATTATTTTCTCTCTTTTAATTTATTATTCTTCCTTGTATTGGGCTTTGTTCATTAAAGAGCTGGCGAAACAAAATGTTAAAGTTTCAATTTCTCGGGAACAATTAAACAAATTAGATGGTTATTGCCCTCTATATTGGGCTTTGTTCATAACAGTATTTTCAATACTTCTTTTCTCTATCATAACACTTTTTCTTAAAATTTCAACTATTTTTTCTAAAAAAGTGGGGCAACCGTTTTTCATACAATCTCAAAAAATCTAGTATTTATGCGTGTTTGCAGAGTTATCTTTATTTTTTAATTATAATTTTTTCGGTTGCCCCACTTTTTTAAATATACATCTCCGCCAATATATTAAACTTTTTCCATATTTACATAATACTTGCAGATTCAATTAATAAATTTACTCTTTTTGTATAAAGTAATCCTTGTTTATTTTATATTTAATCTACCTCGTTTTATAAATATATTGCTCTGCCACTTTCTTTTCTTCTTTCTCATTTTCAAATGCTTCATCTGAAAGATTTCGATTTTCCAAATCCAATTGTATATTTAATTTATCTAATCGAGCTATTTTTTCTTTTAACTCATGTTCTTGTTCAAATGGTTTTTGATATTCCGATTTGGATTGTTCCAAGTCTCTTTTATATTCTTCTAGTTTTTTCTTCAAAGAATCTAGGTGTTGTGGAATATTGCTAAGCAAATTTTCCAGTTTTACCATATTTCCGACAGGACTTGTGGAAATTTCGGCTTTATATTCACTTTTTCCACGAAGTATCATACAATTGACTCCTGTATAATTTTTCTCTGCTAAAACTTCAAATCCTTTACACATTCCTATAGGTGTGATTTCACTTATTTTACAATCATTAACTGCTTTTAAGAAAACCGTTCCGGCATCCACTCTTTCTTTATACTTTATATTTCCTATCGTAATGGAAAAGTCTGGTTCTGCAAGAAGATTTGCTTCTGCTTTTGTTATATCTTCTTCTACACATTTAATTTTTTCTTTTGCAGCTGCAATTAATTTCGGATAACGGATAAGAATATTATCTTCTAAGGTGTATTTTTGACTATCATAACTGTTTTTTAAGAGTTTGAGCCTTTGTACCTCATTTTCCAGTTGCATTTTTTCTTTGATTAAGGGATTTCCTGTCGCAACTGCCTTAATTTCTGCATAAGAAAGAGTGGCTTCATCAATATCTTCACAATTTCGTGATACGGATTTACTAGTCATAACCTGACTGATAAATCGTTGCTTATTTTCTACAATGCCCCACATATATGCATCAAATGTTCCTTTGGTTACATAACGATATATTGCAACTTCTTTATTTTCATTTCCTTGGCGAATCCCTCTGCCTTCTCGTTGTTCTATTGAAGATGGTTTCCAAGGACAATCGGTATGATGGAGTGCGACTAAATGTGTTTGTACATTTACACCTGTTCCACATTGGTCAGTAGAACCGATAAGAATTTTCTTTTTTCCGGTACGCATTTCACGAAACAGTTCTTCTCTTTGTGCATCACTTTTGGCATCATGAATATAAGCGATTTCTTCTGACGGAATGTTTCTTTTTACCAATTCTGTTTTTATATAATTGTAAACATCAAATTGTCTTTTTCCATTTTTGAATAATTGTTCCCAATCTTTTGTCCAAGTAGATTTTGGTGTTCCAATATCTGAAAAAACAAGTTGACAGCCGATTTTTCCGTTTTGGTTGTTTTGGAAATATTCGGCTGTCACATTTTCTATGACTTTATTTAGTTTTCCATCTATATTTTCTGGTGCATTAGCTTCTAAAAGTCTTGCATCTGTACCAAGCAATCGTGCTTCACCTGTAATTTTGAGAAAATTGTCTACTGTAGGGTCTACAGTTCCGTTTCGGATTCTTTCTGCACGAACTACAAAATCTTCCATGACTTGCTTGACATACCAATCAGGTTCACTTTCTACAATGTTATATTTTCCACCTTTTAATGTTGGAACTGGTAGGGAAAGCATATCGGCTGTTTGAACATCAGCAACATCTTTAAATAATGTCATAAGTTCAGGAAGATTTGTAAATTTATTGAAACGACTTTTAAAACGAAATCCGCTTCCTTCTACACTTAATTCTAAGGCTGTAGTAACTTCTCCAAAATTGGCTGCCCACGCATCAAAATGATAAATTCCCATACGTTCTAAGGCATCCTTCTGAAGATACCGTTGCATAACGTACAGTTCACACATGGAATTTGACACAGGAGTTCCTGTTGCAAATACAATGCCTCTGTTTCCATATGTTTCTGTAAGATATTGGCATTTTAACTGCATATCCGTTGCTTTCTGTGAACCGGTTGCAGAAATACCCGAAACATTATTAATTTTGGAAAAAATAGCACAATTCTTAAAATGATGTGCTTCATCTACCATCATGGAGTCAATTCCCAATTCTTCAAAACAGATAAGGTCATCTTTTTTACTTTCATCTGATAATACTTTCAGTTGGTGTTCCAATTTATTTTTCTGACTTTCCATCTGCTTTACACTCCATCGTTCTCCATTTTGCCTCTTCAATTCTTCAATCGCATGGCTCATTTCTTCTATTTGTTTATTTAACATTCTTTCTTTTCGTTCTGCTGAAATCGGAATACGTTCAAACTGCGAGTGTGACATAATAATACAATCATAATTACCTGTTGCAATTCGTGATACAAACTGTTGTCTTCTGCTTTTTTCAAAATCTCGTTCTGTTGCTACAAGAATATTTGCGGAAGGATACAAACGCATAAATTCGCCTGCCGCCTGACCAATTAAAGGTTTCGGAACTACCATAACGGTTTTATTTGCCAATCCCAATCGTTTTTGCTCCATACAAGCTGCCATCATCGTATAGCTTTTTCCTGCTCCTACTACATGGGCAAGTAAGGTATTTCCACCAAGTAAAATACGGGAAATTGCATTTTTTTGATGTTTTCGCAAATGAATATCCGGATTCATACCTGGAAAAGTAAGATAACTTCCATCATATTCACGAAGACGAATGTTATTAAAGGTATTATTGTAATATTCCACGTATTTTTTTCTACGATTTGGTTCTTTGAATATCCAATTTTTAAATGCTTCTTTCATCTGGGTTTGTTTTTCTCTTGCAAGCATGGTTTCTCTTTGATTTACTTGATAGGAAACCGTTCCATCTTTATCTTCTATTCTATCTCGCACGGTTACTGTGCGAAGATTTAAACATTCTTCCATAATACTGTAAGCATTGATACGACCTGTACCATATGTTTTGGTTGCTGCGATGGAACTTTTATCAAGAGATTTATTTTCTATAAACCAATTTTGTGTATATTCATTGTATTTAACCTGAACACCTGAATTTTGATATTTATTTCGTACTGCCTGTACTCTGCGTGGTGTTCCAAGCAATTCATATAAAAATTTTTCATAATCCTCTGTTTCAATCCATGTTGTGCCAATTCGTACTTCTATTTCCGTAGCTTCTAAATCTTTCGGTTGTACCTGTTCTAATGCATGAACATTTTGGGCAAATAATTCTCCATTTTGCATGGCATAAGCCTTTGCTATACGAAGTTTATGACGAACGTTTCCTGATAGGTATTCATCTGCAGTTTTCCAACCTTCATATGGGTTGTCCGAATGATATTCTTCCGGGTCTGCAAAAATAAGTCCTTTTAATTCTTCTATTAATTGTTTTCGTTTTAATTCCGTTTCTTCTAATGTTCCACGCATTTCCATTGAGAGATTGTTTATTTTTTCTTCCATTTCTTCTTGTGAAGTTAAAGATTTGTAAGGTGGATAATTAAAATCTGTTCTCGTTATATTCTCTTCAAATGAACTATTTTCGCTTATTCTATTAATATTCGGCTGATAAATATCAGCCATAAATGGAATATTTACAAAACCAAACTCTCGGATGGATATATGTAATGCCTCTGATGCTGTTTCCACATGGTCTGTATGCTTATTGGGTCGAATTGTCTGCTTGTAAAACATATCTGCTTTTTTTACATTTCCATCTTCATCTGAAATTTCCAAAGAACATAAAAGTGGATAGTCCGCATCTTCTTGGAATGCCATTCGACTACCTCTTGCTGTTATTGCTCCATATTTTTTATGGTACATATCATACACAGTATTTAAAATGTTCTGTTGTTGCTTTAATTCCTGTTCCGTACAGCCTTCTGTTTGAATCGCAATTAATTTTCGTGTTGCAGACCGAATTTTATCCATAAGGCGAATACGTTCTTTTATCGTTTCAGATACTTCAACTGGATACATCTTGGAATTTTCCCGATAATACAGATTTCCATTTACAAATGTATAGGTATAGTTTTTTATATTCGGTTCTGCATCTAATATATCATATTCTTTTGTTGGTTGCATATCTTCAATATATTCCATTATATCCGTTATTTGCCCTTGTATATTGGAAACTGCTTGCAAAAGTGCTTGTTTTAAGTCAAAATCCGTATTGTGATTTACACAAGTAGTATATCTGCTTTCCTTTCCAAACATTCTATTATCATATTCCATTTTCCCAAGCATCATTTCAGGATGTTCCACAAAATAAGAATTGATTGGTATTCCGTCTTCTGTTTGTCCCAAATGTATCCAATTCGGTTCTGTTACGATTTTCTTTTCTCTCTTTTGGAAAAAAAGAATGTCACTTGTTACATCCGTTCCTGCACTATCCCGAAATGCTGTATTTGGAAGTCTAATTGCACCCAAAAGTTCCGCACGTTCTGCAAAATATTTACGCACAGACGGATTTGCTTTATCCATCGTTCCTTTACTTGTGATAAAGGCTACGATACCGCCTGGTCTGACTTTATCTAATGATTTTGCCACAAAATAATCATGGATAAGAAAATAATTTTTTGCATAATTTTTGTCAAATACCTGAAAATCGCCAAAAGGAATATTTCCAATCGCTACATCAAAAAAGTTATCTGAAAACTGTGTTTCTTCAAATCCACAGATGTTAATCGTTGCTTTTGGATAGAGTAATTTTGCAATTTTTCCTGAAATATTATCTTTTTCCACACCATAAAATTTACTTTCACGCATATCTTCAGGCATAGCACCAGAAAAATGACCAACTCCAAGAGCCGGTTCTAAAATAGTACCTTTTTTGAAGCCAAGTTTCGAAATCCCCTGGTATATTGCTTCAATAATATCCGGGGATGTATAAAAAGCCGTATTTACGGATTCTCTTGCATTTTTATATTCTGATTCGGATAACAAACTTTTTAATTCTACAAATTCATTTTTCCATTGTTCATTCTTTTCATCAAATACTTGTGGAATACCACCCCAACCTACATAGCGAGCAAGTATATTCTTTTCTTTATAAGTTGCAAATCGGTTTGTTGATTCAATTTCTTTTAATAAACGAATAGCTTCGATATTCCATTGATAACGTGTTTTTGCACTACCTCTTGGAAGTCGATTGGAAAAATAAAAATTTTCTTTTGTATTTTCATCCGTATTTACTGGAATTTCTTTTGGAAAAGTTGTTATTATATCTCCATTTTTATCAAGAAGTTCTCCATAAAGTACCTCTTGTTCTCCTGTTTGCTTTTCATTAAAATTCTGCGAATGTTCTGTTGTTATAGATAAATCGTCCAATTTATATTGATGAAAATCATCTTCTTCTAAAATAGTTTCTTCGACAGATAGTAAAGAGTCAGATTTACTTTCTATAGTCTCTTCCACAATATCTTTTTCGTTTAAATTCTCAGAAATAGCATTAAATTGTTCTGCAAAAGGTGCTTTTTCCTGCGAGATTAATTCTTTTTTGTTTTGATTTTCTTTTTGTTTCTCTCTTTGTTCTTCTGTTTCTCGTTTCTTTGATTGTTCTTGTGATTTTATAACTTCTATTTTCTCTTTTGATAAATTCTCTGTCTTTTGAGGTTTTCTTGGTACGGATAATGGTTTTTCCCATATTCGACTAACTGCCATATCATGTAAAAATTGTTTTTGTCCTTCCCTTGAAAGAACTTGATTTACAATATCGTTATCTGCTTGTAAATATTCATGATACATATACTCATAAAACTGTTTTCCATGC
>JAFWXB010000108.1 GCA_017523185.1 Lachnospiraceae bacterium
ATTATAATAACATATTTTTAAATCAAAAGAAAGATAGTGTTATAGAAGCAGATACTATATGTTTGAATCAAAAGAAAGATAGTGCTATAAAAGCAGATAATAAGCATATGTTATATAACTTTAGCTGCAATATAAAACGTTTGGGACATTTTTCTTCCATAAAATTGTTGGGTGGAGATGCAAGTACAAAAGAAGCAGATATTACGCTTTTTTCTTATATGATGCAAGCAAAAGAACAAGGAATTAAGATTTATCAGGAAACAGAATGTATACAAAAAAATGTACAACAAGATAATGAAAGTTGGCAAAAAAGAAAATTACAAGAAATGGCTTGGAAACACAATATAAATACCATATATTCATCTTCTATGGGAAGATTATTTGATGCAATAAGTGCTTTGCTTGAAATTTGCAATTACAATTCTTATGAAGGAGAATGTGCGATTTTATTAGAACAAAAAGCACATAAAGGAAAAGAAGAATTTTTACAATTAAATCAAAAATATATACAAATGGAAATAATTGAAAAGAAACAAAATCAGAAAAATAAAGAAAATCAAAAAAATCACGAACAGATAGAATTGTTATCAAATGCAATGTTTGAAAAACAAAGGTGTAAGATATTACCACAAAATCATTGTGATATTTTAAAAATGGATTGCAAAAAAAACGATGGTGTATGGATAGCAGATAGTGTGAAATTAGTAGTAGATTTATATCATTTAAAATTAACAAATCAGTATTCGACAGAATTACTTGCATATTTTTTCCATCATGCAGTTGCAATGGGAATTGTGGAATTAGCAGAGCATATTTGTAAAGAACATCATATGACACAAGTTGCTTTAAGTGGAGGAAGTTTTATCAATCGTATTCTACTTACAGAAGTTATGGAATGTTTACAACAAAAAGGAAAACAAGTATATATTAACGAGAAAGTTCCTTGTGGAGATGGTGGAATTGCATTAGGACAGATATATTTATTAACATTTTTAGAAAATCAAGAAAGGAATTGTAAACTATGATAGATATCATATTTATTTCTGATTATGTATGTCCATATTGTCTTGTGGCAAAAGAGGCATTAAAATAAGCAATCGTAGAACTTGAGATGGAAGTAAATATTACATGGCAACCATTAGAACTTACAAACGAAAAAATAAGTATTAGTCAATATACAAAAGAAGAAATGATGTCTATTTTATTGCCAAAAACAAGAGAAACATTGGAAAATGGCATATGTTGTGGAGTAGATGGTTGTTTTTAAAGAATATGTGTTATGCAATTTTTAAATATAAAAATATTAGAAGGAAGGAAGCTGTATGTGTGTAGCATTACCGGGAAAAGTAATTGAACTGCAAGATAAAACAGCAGTTGTAGATTTTAATGGAAATCAAGTTACTGCAAGAATGGGACTTGTAGATATTAAAGTAGGTGATTTTGTACTTGTTCATGCAGGTTGCATTTTACAGAAAGTATCACAAAAAGATGCGAATAGTTTAAATGAACTTATGGAGCAAATAGGAGGATTTTCGTAAATGAATTTAGAAGAAATGCGAAAATTTTTAGCAGAGTATGATGGAGAAGATATCAATATTATGGAAGTTTGTGGAAGTCATACTGCTGCAATTTCTAAAAATGGAATACGAGAATTGTTATCTCCTAAGATTCATTTGATTTCAGGACCGGGGTGTCCTGTATGTGTAACGCCAACAGCGTATGTCGATAAGTTAGTGGAACTTTCGTTAATGGAAAATACTTGTGTAGTAACATTTGGTGATATGTTGCGTGTACCGGGAAGTAAGTATAGTTTAAGTGAAGTACAAGCAATGGGTGGGCGAAGTATTATGGTATATTCACCAAGTGATATTTTAGCTTTAGCAGAAAAAGAACCAAATACAACATTTGTATTTGCAAGTGTTGGTTTTGAAACAACAACACCTGTTTATGCACTTTTAATAGAAGAAATCATAGAAAAAAACATGACAAATGTGAAATTATTAACTGCTTTAAAAACAATGCCAAATGTGATTGCATATCTTTGTGAACATGGGGCAGATATAGACGGATTTTTAGCTCCAGGTCATGTCGCAGTTATTACAGGAAGTGATGCTTTTGTGCCTTTAGCAGAAAAATATCAAATTCCGTTTGGTGTGTCAGGTTTTGAAGGCGAGGAACTTTTAACAGCTTTATGTGGCATTATAAAAGCCAAAGGAATCGGAACAGTTATGAATTTTTATCCAAGCGTTGTATCAAGAGAAGGTAATCAAAAAGCTCAAGCATTTGTAAATACTTATTTTGAAAAAGCAGATGCCGTATGGAGAGGAATGGGCATGATTTCACAAACCGGAATGGTATTAAAAGAAGCCTATCGACAATATGATGCAGGAAGTATGGAGTTAAATGAAGATAATAAACGCAATAAAGCGTGTTGTTGTGATAAAATTTTAATGGGAAAAATGCAACCAAGTCAATGTTCCTTGTTTGGACGTGTTTGTAAACCATTGACACCACAAGGTGCATGTATGGTTTCTACAGAAGGAAGTTGTTATAGTGCGTATATCACATTATAATTATATTTTGGTAGAATAAATTTAGATAGTAATAGATATTGTTTTTGTTATTTGCAACTATGTAGGAATAAATACGATATCCTAATATAACGTGAGTTCCATAATTTACTAAAAATATATTTAAAACATAAATTTGACTATGAAAATGTAACTTTTCATGTATATTTTTGTGGTTTTATATGCAATTTTAATTCAATATTTTGATTGTCGAACTCACGTTAATATAAGTTTTATAAATTAAGAAAAACAGATATTTATTAATAAAATAGAATAATTATAAAATGTTTTAACATGATTTTATAAAAATTAGTATCTTATAGAAAAATTTGGAGTAAATATGGAACATAAAATTCAAATGGTTCATGGAAGTGGTGGAGTAGCCACAAGTGAATTGATTAATACAATTTTTGCGAAAATATTTGCAAATCGAACATTAGATAAAATGGAGGATAGTGCTGTTGTCGACGGAGCAGAGAAGATTGCTGTTACAACAGATAGTTTTGTAGTAACACCTATTAGTTATTTAGGTGGTGATATTGGGCGTTTATGTATTTGTGGTACGGTTAATGATTTGTTGATGCGAGGAGCAAAACCAAAATATATTACATGTGGTTTTATTTTACAAGAAGGATTGGAAATTGAAAAATTAGAAGAAGTGGTGCGTTCAATGGCAGAAACAGCTAAAGAAGCAGGTGTAGAGATTGTTGCAGGAGATACAAAAGTAGTAAATGGAAATGGGGAACTGTTTATCAATACAGCAGGTGTAGGATTCGTGCCAAAAGAACGAGAAGTTTCAGCAGAACGTGTTTGTGAAGGTGATGTTATTCTTGTATCTGGAACATTAGGAGACCATCACGCAGCAATTTTATCAAGTCGTATGGGAATTACAAATCAGATTGAAAGTGATAATGCACCACTTGGTGAAATGGTAGAGGCGTTATTTGAAGCTGGTATTGATGTGCATACCATGCGTGATGTCACAAGAGGGGGACTTGCAACTATTTTAAAAGAACTTGCAAATACTTCTCATATGACAATGGAATTAGAAGAAAGTAAACTTCCGATAACACCACAAGTCAAAGATTTTTGTGGATTATTGGGATTAGACCCTTTGTATATGGGAAATGAGGGAAAATTAGTTGTACTTGTTCCAAAAGCACAAGCAGAAAAAGCACAAGCAGTAATAAAAAATGCGAAATATGGAGAAAATGCACAAATAATAGGATATGTAAAAGAACAATCAGAGGGCAAACTGTTATTAAGAACAAGAATTGGTGGACTTCGCAATTTAGAAGTTTTACAAGGAGAAGGTTTACCAAGGATTTGTTAAAAAACATAAACTGTTTTGACAACTATATTATCTTATTGTAAAATAAAAAAGGGAAAAAAATTATTTGGGAGGTATTTTTATATGGCATATCATGTATTAGATGAGGCGAATCGTTGTTTGAATTGTAAAAAACCAATGTGTCAGCAAGGTTGTCCAATTCACACACCAATTCCACAGGTTATTCAGTTAATGAAAGAAGGAAAGTTAGACGAAGCAGGTTGGATGCTTTTTGAAAACAATCCATTAACAACCGTTTGTAGTCTTGTTTGTAACCATGAAAAACAATGTGAAGGAAATTGTATTTTAGGCAAAAAGGGAACTCCGGTTCATTTTTCTTCCATTGAAAATTATATTTCCAGTACCTATAGTTCTAAGATGGTAAAAGGTCCTGTTCCTTGGAATGGGATGCGTGTAGTGATTATCGGTTCTGGTCCTGCCGGTCTTACGATTGCTGTATTACTTGCAAGAAAAGGATATCGTGTTACTATCTTTGAAGGAAAGGATAAAATTGGTGGCGTATTGCGTTATGGTATTCCGGAATTTCGTCTTCCAAAAAGCATTTTAGATGATTTTGAATATCGTCATTTGATTTTAAAAGATATTAAAGTACGTCCAAATACAAGCATTGGGGCTGCGATTACGATTGATGACTTATTCCGTGATGGCTACAATTCCATTTTCGTAGGTACAGGTGTATGGCGTCCAAATGCACTTCATATTAAAGGGGAAACATTAGGTCATGTACATTTTGGTATTAACTATTTAAACAATCCTGACAGTTTCCATTTAGGAGAAAATGTGATTGTAATCGGTGCAGGAAATGCAGCTATGGATGTAGCTCGTACTGCACTTCGTAAAGGTGTTCGTACTTTACAATGTTTTTCAAGAAATTCAACAGTTGCAGCAAGCAAACATGAATTTGAATATGCAACATTAGAAGGTGTACAATTTGTTTACTGTAAGATTCCGGTAGAAATTGTAGATGAAGGTGTGATTTTTGCAGATGCGTTAGAACATGAAGATGGAAGTGTAGAAATGATACCAGATACAGAAAAATTATATCCTGCTGATAGTGTTATTATTTCCATTAGTCAAGGTCCGGCAAGCAAACTTGTAAATACGACAAAAGGTTTAGAAGCAAATGCACGTGGTTTAATTGCAGCTGATGAACAAGGTCATACTTCAATTCCGGGTGTGTTTGCAAGTGGTGACGTTGTAAAAGGGGCAAGAACCGTAGTAGAAGCTGTCGCTTATTCCAAAACAGTAGCAGAAGCAATGGATACTTATATGCAAAGCTTGAAAAAAGAAGAAAATTAAGAAATTTTTATATTTATATGAAAAAATAGTAGGTTTTTAAAATCTGTTATGCAAAAATAAAATTCTTTTCATATTAATAGTAATGAAAAATAGCAGAAAACTAAGTTTTGCTATGAAAAAGAAAATTAAGGAGAATTTTCATGTCAATAGTAATAAAAGGTGGCAGGGTGATAAACCCTGCTACCAATATGGATGAAATTGCAGATGTTATGATAGAAAATGGAAAAGTAACTGCAATTCAAAAAAATATAGAAACAGAAATAGAAGCACAACAAGTAATTGATGCCACAGGTTTATTTGTAATGCCGGGATTTATTGATTTGCATGTGCATTTTCGTGACCCGGGCTTAACACATAAAGAAGATATTTTTACAGGTATGGCAGCAGCAGCACATGGTGGTTATACAACTGTTTTATGTATGCCGAATACAAAACCGGTTGCTGATAACGCAGAAGTAATTGATTATGTACACAACAAAGCGAAAGAAGGAAATTGTATCCATGTATTGCAAGTGGGAGCTGTAACAAAAGGTCAAGCAGGCGAAGAACTTGCAGATATTGAAGATATGGTAAAAGCAGGAAGTCC
>JAFWXB010000109.1 GCA_017523185.1 Lachnospiraceae bacterium
ATACTCTCCTTTCAAAATATATTGATATTTAAAACTATATTTTTTATTTATCTAACTATAAGTGAGCCAATTTAGAATATTGCACAAATTTGTTCATGCTAAAAAGACATATTTAACATGAGTTCGGTAACTAAAAACACTTTATAAAATATTACATAAAAGTATAGAAAAATAAATGTAAATTCTTTAATTTTAATAACAAATATGATATTTTGCATTTATTTTTAAAATTTGTCGAACTCACGTTATTTATAATTATAATCAGAAATATCTTTGCATAGAAGACAAATGAAGGATATTTTTGTGCAATTTTTCATACCTTATCAATTATAGTATCTAATAAACAAATATCGTTTATATACACTATTGTAACAAATTATATAAGAAAAGTTTATTAATAAAACCTTAAAAATGGAGTTATCCTGTGGATAACCCCATTATTTTTTAAATGTTAAATCTTTTAATACGCCTTGAATACCATCTGACTTTTCATTTAATATCTTTTGTCTTTGCTCTGCATCTTGTTGCTCTTTCCATTTAAAATAATCTGCATCTAAATTAATCCTAATTTCTGCTTCTACTGCATCTTTTAAAGATTCTTCTGCTTCACGTTCAGCTTCTTGTTCTAAAGCAATTCCCAATTTATCAAAATATTCTTGATTAATTTTAATTTCTGTTTTACGATTTGCATAAATAGAAGGTTCTGTAATTGGTTTTCCTTTCTCTTTATCCTTTTCTTTTTGAATTTCCTTATTACGTTCTTCAATTAATTTCAAATATTTCTCTGTATCCACCAAATCATGTAATTGTGATTTTAATTCAGACTGATTTGTTCGTACAATACGCTCTTGCTCCTTTAATTTTTTATTCATATTAGAATAAATTTTTTGCACAGATACATTCGCCTCACGTATAATTTCCTGAATATGACTTAATGCCTCATCTGTATACATAACAGAAGCAGCATAGACATCTTCTGCTTTATGATTTGCATCTTCAATAATTTGTTCGCCTTGTCTTTTAAAGTCACGCTCAGCCTTATCCCTACTTTGCTGTGTCAACTCATATTCATCCATAATATCATACATACACTTATTTAATAAGGTCAACAAATCTGCCATTTGCTGTCTATCTACAATAACTTTACTCTGGTCATACTCATACGGCTTTGCTTTAGAAAGTAGCACATGTAAACTTCTTAATATATGTTCTGTATTATCTTGTGCACTCATTCTATCCCTCTAAATTTCAAACAATTCATACTCTTTTGTTCCCAAACCAATTTTCTCTGCATGTATCACACATGATTTCCAATTTGTATCCGGATGCGTCATATGAAAATGGTCATGTTGTTCTACATCTTCATGAATATGTTCATGCATTGTACAATCTCCACTATGTGACTTATGCATATCATGTAAAACACTTCCTTTTACAATTGGCTGTTTATTACATAAATCTGCACACGCTTGGTCTAAAGCAACCGGGTCAAACGATGCAAGCATTCCCACATTTGGAATAATTGGAATATCATTTTCTGCATGACAATCACAATTTGGTGAAACATCACAAATAAGTGAAATATGAAAACATGGTCTGTTCTGACAAACGGCTTTTGCATATTCTGCAATTTTATAATTCATAATATCATTCGAATCTCCAAACACCGGAACAACTGCATCTTTTGGACAAACTGCAATACATCTACCACAACCTACACATTTATCATGGTCAATATAAGCCTTTCTATCAGAAATGACAGGTCCTTCATGTGCACAAATTTTTGCACAAGCTCCACATCCAACACAATGTTTTTCTTTAATAATTGGTTTACCTTCGCTATGCATTTCCATTTTACCGGCACGAGAACCACACCCCATACCAATATTTTTTAAAGCTCCACCAAAACCAGCCATTTCATGTCCTTTAAAATGTGTCAACGAAATAAAAACATCTGCATCCATAATGGCCTGACCAATTTTTGCCTCTTTTACATACTCACCATCCATAAAGACAAGTGTTTCATCTAAGCCTTTTAAACCATCTGCAATAATTACCTGACAACCTGTTGTCATTGGAGAAAAACCATTTACATATGCTGTATCTAAATGGTCAATTGCATTTTTTCTACTTCCTACATACAAAGTATTACAATCTGTTAAAAATGGCTTTCCACCACCTTCTTTTACAATATCAGCCACTACTTTTGCATAATTTGGTCTTAAAAATGCAAGATTTCCATATTCCCCAAAATGAATTTTAATAGCAGTATATTTTTCATTAAAATCAATCTCATTTATACCTGCCGAAATACACAATCTTTTTAACTTTTGTAATAAATTTTCTCGCGAACTCGTTTTAAAAGTTGTAAAAAATACTTTTGATTTTTCCATACCCTCTCAAATTCCTTTAAACTTTTATTTATATATAAATTATAGATACTTTATATTCTAAAATCAAGCC
>JAFWXB010000110.1 GCA_017523185.1 Lachnospiraceae bacterium
AAAACAGCAGATGATATGGAAGAAGATGAATTTCTGTCAAGAATGAAAAAGACAGATAAGCTGTTGCCGGTCATTACAATTGTTGTGTACTATGGAGAAAAACCTTGGGATGGGGCAAAAACACTTCATGAAATGTTGGATATTCCGGAAGAAATGAAACCATATGTAAATGATTACAAGATGTTATTAGTAGAGGCAAGAAAAAATGATTTGCAGTTACATAATATCAATAATAGAGATTTATTCTCGTTGCTTCAAATAATTTTAAGTAATCATATATCAAAAAATACAGCAAAAGAAAAAGCAATCGAATACAGTAGACAAAATAAAACGGACAGAACCGTAGTTATGGCAGTAGCAGGAGCTACGAACACGAAACTTGATTATAATGCTTTGGGAAAAGGAGATGAGGCTATGTGTACTTTATTTGAAGAAATTGCAAAAGAAAATCAAATGAAAGGAAAAGCAGAAGGTATTATAGAAACCGGGCTTGAATGTGGTCTTTCTGAAAATGATATTTTAGTGAAGTTACAGATGAAATTGGACATATCTTTAAAGATAGCAAAGGAATATTTTGGAATGTTTGGGAAACAAAAGTAATAAAAATAATGTAAAGTCTCCTCAAAGACGAGGGGACTTTCATTATGTTATTACCATTTATATTTAATTTTCTTTATTTCTTCAACTTTATCCGGTTCAGAGTAATTGTCCTTTAGTGTTTTTAAGTAAGAAAATAAGTCTTTTCTAGCACGAGTATCTAAGACATATAAATCTGCGATAAGTTGGTCAACCATAGGAAGTTCTTGGAAATCGAATTTTTTAATAATTTCTGCAGTTCTATATGAAATATGAGATTGTTTTGATTTTGATTCAGATATACCTAAACCGAGTTTTAGTTCCGGCAAAGTTTCAATATCATCATAAGGATTATCTTTACAAATAGCACTAATCGGAATATCTAGAAAACCTGCTATTTTAATAGCGGAATCGTATCTTACAGAGGCATCTCTTTGTACAATAGAATAAAGAGTTGTTGGAGCAATTCCGGTTTTTCTTGCCAGTTGTTTTATTGTAATTCCTTTTTCATCCAAGATTTTCTTTAAATTTGCACCATATCCCATCGAAATTGTTCCTTTCTATGTTCTTTATTTTTATTACCAAATTAGTATAGCACAATATATCAAATTTTCTCAATACGAAAATCATAATATTATATAAAAGAATAAAAAGAATAGTTGACATATTACGCAATTAGTAATATAATTCGATTATGGAAATACGAATTGCGTAATAATACGCAAAATTTATGTATTCCACAGAATAGAAAGGAGGAAACGTAAATGAGTAACAACAATAACAAGCCTGTCTATGTAGATGTAGCAGAAGTATGCAGAGATTGGGGATGCAGTCGTTCCAAAGGATATGCCATCATTAAGCAGTTATCAGAACAGATGAAAGCAGAAAATCCGAAATTATTGACAATGAGTGGCAAAATCAATCGTATTTACTATGAAGAAGCGTGTATGAGGAGATAGGTAATGGAAAGAACAATAAAAAACGCTCTTGCGGGAACAAGAGCGTTGGACACATATATTGCTATATGTATCAGCGACAAAGAGAGAATAGCATAAAATGTGTCATCTTTCAAGAGAGGAGATGTCAAAAATGCCTGTTTTGAAAAATAAGACGCAAGGGAACTATGTAAATGTTTACAAAGGGATAGTGATGGACCGTTCATTAAGTTTAAAAGATAGAGGAATGTTGCTTACATTACTATCCTTACCGGATAATTGGGATTTTACAGTTGCAGGACTTAGAAAGATTCTTCCGGATGGAAAATCGGCAATTTATAATAGTTTGGACAGTTTGCAAAATGCTGGATATTTGACAAAGGAACAGAGCCGAGGAGAACATGGTGTGTTTGCCGAAAATATTATTGAGGTACATGAAACACCACATCCACCGTTTCCCGAAAAACGGGTACCGGATAATCGGGTACCGGAAAAACCGGTACCGGGAAACCGAGCACAATTAAATAATAATAAATTAAATACTCAAGAATTAAATAATCCATCTATCTATCAAGAAGATGATGCGATAGATAAGATAGATATTTATACCGACATTGTCAAATCAAATATTGAGTATGCATATCTTTTACATGATAATCCATACAAAAAAGAAATATTGGAAGAAATTTTAAATTTAATCATTGAAACGATAGTTGTGCCAAGAAAGACTATTCGTATTGCAGGTGTAGAGTATCCACACGAGTTGGTCAAAGCGAAGTTTTTGAAATTGAATATGGAGCATATACAATATGTTCTTTCTTGCATGGATAAAAATGTTACCAAAGTGCGAAACATCAAAAATTATCTGTTGACAACCTTGTATAACGCACCGAATACGATTAGCAGTTATTATCAGTCAGCCGTCAATCACGATATGTATGGAGGTGATAACGAATGTCCGTAAGTAAAGATGCAGATAAGGGAACATGGATTATTTATGCCCGATATACCGATTGGCAGGGAAATGTAAAAGTACTTCATAAAAGAGGTTTTAAGACGAAAAGAGAAGCCTTAGAATATGAACGAGAATTTCTCTTAAAGAAAACAAAAGACTTGAATATGGGCTTTGAGAAGTTCGTAGAGAGTTACTTGGCAGATTTAAAACCGAGATTGAAATACAATACATATTTAACAAAAGAGCATATCATTCAAACTAAGATAGTCCCATATTTTAAAGATAAGGCTTTGAGTGATATTACAACATCTGATATTATGCAATGGCAGAATGCGATTTTGCAAATGCGAGATGATGATGGAAAGGGATATTCACCAACGTATTTAAAAACGATTTCGTCACAGATGAGTGCTATTTTTAACCATGCAGTAAGATATTATGATTTGAAAGACAATCCATGTCAAAAAGTAGGCAATATGGGAAAGAAAAAAGCAAAAGAAATGCTGTTCTGGACGAGAAATGAATATTTACAATTTATCGAAACTATGAAAAGCAAACCAATTTCATATTATGCGTTTGAAGTATTGTTTTGGACAGGAATTCGTGAGGGAGAATTACTTGCTCTTACAAGAGAAGATATTGATTTGGAAAAGAAGATTTTGCGTGTTAGAAAATCATATCAGCGACTGGAAAAAAAGGATTATATTACCGAACCAAAAACTGAGAAAAGTAATCGTGATATTAACTTGCCAGACTTCTTGTGTGAAGAATTGGAAGATTATTTTGGAATGTTGTATAAGTGCAATAACGATACCCGTTTGTTTGAAATTTCCAAACATTATTTACAACATGAAATGAAAAGAGGTTGTAAGGAATCTGGTGTAAAGAAAATTCGAATCCATGACTTGAGACATTCTCATGTAGCCTATTTAATAGAACTTGGATTTTCACCAGTAGAGATTGCAGAACGATTGGGGCATGAAAGTATTTCTGTAACCTTTACATATTCGCATTTGTATCCGTCAAAGCAAAAGAGTTTAGCAGAAAAATTGAACGCAGACAGAGAGAAAGCGATGGAACAGAAAGTAGTGAATGAAGATGAGTAAAATTTATAAACGTAAGCACTTGATTGAGGGTGTTGTTCCCAAAAAGAGCAATGGATGTATACGCAAAAAGAACATCATTATTAACAATCGAGTGACACCAGAAGATAAGGAAATTATCTATAAAAGAATTGAATTATCGGGGCTAACGATACAAGATTATATCACACAATGTTGTAAATACAACAAAGTGAATGTAGTAGGTAATGTGAAAACATTTGATGCCATCCGAAAAGAAATGAAAATCATAGACGAGCATCTTTGTAAGGTGCAAAGAGCAGAGGAATTGGAATTGCCGGTGTTGGAATCGTTAAGAGCAATATTGGAGATATTGGATGGGTTTTATGGAGAAGATTGATGGATTGATAAGAGAAAAACAAGATTAAAATTTTATAAAGAGGTAGGGTAAAAGATAGCCATTGTAGATTTTTGAGACGGTCTGCAATGGCTGTTTTTATGTGTTAAGAAGTAGGAATAAATATCTTTTTTTGAGATTTGGGGAAGAATAGCTAGCACTGCCTGTGTCATGACACAGGCGAAATTTTCTCATTTTTGTCGGTCAATTTTTTGAGAAAATTTTCATAGGGAAGTTTCCCTAACCCTTTAAAAATGAATATAAAATGTGAAATATTTTTTAAAAGAAATTTAAATTAGAGAAGATGTGATTTTATCAAAATGGTATGATTTTTATAAAGTTCTTTGATGTTTTAATTTTATTGTATTCTAATTATTTATTAGTTTCAAAAATTATTAGAACTATTTGCTATTGTTCAGATAGTAGAATATAATAGAAATTAATAGGGGGAATTTATATATGGAATTTTTAACAACAGTAGAGCTGTCTAAAAAATGGAATATTTCTTCAAGAAGAATTGGCGTATTGTGTGCAGAAGGTCGCATTGATGGAGTTATTAAAAAGGGGAAAATGTGGTTGATTCCTTCAAATGCAGTAAAACCTGTAGATGGTAGGTTCAAAGCGAATAAGGAGGCCATAGATGTTTGATTTTGGAAATGCAAATGAGGGACAAAAAAGAGCAATATCTACAACAGAGGGGCCAGTGCTTATTACTGCAGGTCCGGGAACTGGAAAAACATTTACATTGGTTCAAAGAGCAATTTATTTAATACAAGAATGTAATGTGCAACCGGAACAGATATTAATGGCAACTTTTACGGAGAAGGCTGCGAAGGAACTTGTAACACGTATTACAAATGAACTGTCACAGCGTGGCATTATGGTAAATATTAATGAGATGTATATTGGTACATTTCATTCTTTATGCTTACGAATTATAAAAGAAAATTTAGAATATACACGTCTTATGCGTAATTATCGTACTTTGGATGCATTTGATCAAAGTTATTTGGTGTTTCAGAATATACATAAATTTAGAGCAATTCCAAATGTTGAAACAATTTTTCCGAAGGGTTCATGGAAAATGGCACAAGAAATATGTGTTTATGTAAATAATTTGATGGAAGAACTTGTTGATTCAGAGGTGTTAAAAAGTGATACCGATATACAAATAAAAGCATTGGGATATGTTCTGGAAATATATAAAAATATATTGGAAACAAATAATTTGATGGATTTTGCATCTATTCAAACAGAAGCCTATCGCCTTATGCAAGAGCATCCAATCGTACTGCAAAAATTACAAGATAAGCTACATTACATTATGATAGATGAGTATCAAGATACAAACTTTATTCAAGAGCAGATAGTATTTCTTCTTGGTGGAGATAGACAGAATATATGTGTTGTTGGAGATGATGACCAAGGTTTATATCGTTTTCGTGGTGCAACAATTAGAAACATACTAGAGTTTCCTGAAAAGTTTTCAAGAGGAAAATGTAAAGTTATTCCATTGGTTATCAATTATCGTTCTAATAGTAATATTGTAGATTTTTATAATGAATGGATGACTACAACGGATGGAGCAAAGTTTAAATTTAGTTGGGACAAGTATCGTTATTCGAAAAGGATTACCCCACATACTGAGAGTGAAATAGATAGTCCAGCGGTTGTGAAATTGTCTAGTGTTGAAGACGAGGATGAGTGGCATGAAAAGATACTTGATTTTATTATGAAATTAAAGAAATCAGGTAAGTTGACAAATTATAATCAGATTGCATTTTTATTTAGTTCTGTAAAACATGAGAGAGTAACGAAATTAGCAGCTTTTTTAGAAAAGAATCATGTAAATGTGTATTCACCACGTTCAGATATGTTCTTTGAGCGAAGTGAAATAAAGATTGCATTAGGATGTATGATGCTTCTATTTCCTAAGTATATTATGGGTTTGGAGCAAGATGAATATAAATTTTTGCAACAGGAACATGTAAAATATTTTCGAAGCTGTATTGTTGCAGCGAATGAGTTTTTAATAAAATCTGAAAATCGAGATTTTGTAATATGGTTACGACATCATGGGAAAATTCATGTTGGATTAACTGGTACTACAGACTATACATATTCAGGATTATTGTATCAAATGTTTGAATATGAGCCTTTTCGTACTATTTTATCAACAGATATGAGAGCAGGTGTTGTAGATGTAAGACCTGCAAGAAATCTTGCGTTATTATCACAGATAATAGGAAAGTTTGAATATCTGCATAGAATTGATGTTTTAAATGGTAAAACAATAGATGGTAATACAGAGAAATTTTTTAATCTTTATATAAGATTACTTTTTGATGGTGGAATTAGCGAGTATGAA